>JAYWGG010000371.1:0-10592 GCA_043778415.1 Saprospiraceae bacterium | reverse complement strand
GAATATTCTTTTTGCATTGTTGGTGCTTTTAGGAGCTATTTTGTGCTGGGCATTGGGTAGTATTTTATTGAAAAAAAGCCCTTTGTCATTGAGTTTATTTATGAGTCTTGGCTTACAGATGCTGATTGCTGGTACTATTAACATATTGATTTCCAGCGTTTTAGAAGACAATAGTAAAATTTTAGAAACAGACATAAAAGGCGTGATGGCACTCATGTACTTGGTGGTCTTTGGTTCGCTGATAGGCTACGGTTGCTACCTTTACGTACTTGCACATTACACGGCAGCGCGCGTTTCGATACATAGTTATATCAATACCCTAATAGCGGTGCTTGTCGGTTGGCTCGTCGGAGGCGAAAGCATGAATGAGTACATTATTTTGGGAACTTTTATTGTCCTCGCAGGCTTAATTATAGTGAATAGGGAATACTCGAAATTGGCAAAAGCTGCCGCAGAAATTGGCAATAAGTAATGGAGCTAAATTAATTATAGTTATCTCCTCAAGCCGTTGTCGAAAACATTGTAAATAACTTCCTGATAGTCAGCTATTTACAATTTTTTCGACAACGACGAGATAATATAAATAATTTTGTCTTATTACTTATTTGAAAAAATGAATATTTTATAATAGACACATTCCTTATGAGGAAAATTAGTTCATCACAACGATTTTAAAATACAACAATGAGTAAGACTTTTCCACAAAAAAAATCTCCTGCAAGTGCTGCCGCTGCTGCTCCGACTTCTGCCGCCGCCGCTATAGCCAACCGCGCCAAGGTAAAAGTAGCTGCGCCCCAAGAGCCGCTGCTTTTTGGACCAGAAAATTTTAAGTTATTTGGCATTTCGGTAGGCTTGATTTTGCTCGGAATGTTGCTCATGATGGGCGGCAGAATGACCGACCCTAACACATGGGACCCCACAGTTATTTACAGCTTTACCCGCATCACCCTCGCTCCAATCGTGATACTCGCTGGCTTGGTAGTAGCGATTTTTGCCATCTTTAAGACTCAAAAGACCAGTATCGAAACCGTAGCTGAATGAATATTTTTCAAGTAATCCTACTCGCGCTCATCGAAGGTGTCACCGAGTTTTTACCTATTTCGTCCACAGGACACATGGTCATCGCGTCCTCTTTGATGGGCATTGAGCAAGATTCTTTTGTCAAAAACTTTACCGTCATCATTCAGTTGGGAGCTATCCTTGCCGTCGTGGTGCTGTACTACCAGAGATTTTTGAAAAATACGGAATTTTACGTCAAGCTATTTATTGCTTTTTTGCCGGGCATTATTGTCGGCTTTCTTATCAAAGACGCAGTGGATAAACTTTTGGAGAGTCCGCTCGTAGTCGCTATCAACCTGCTTTTGGGTGGTATTTTTTTATTGTTTATAGATAAAATATTTAGCAAAAATATCGTAATGGGAAAAGAAGAACCTACTCGAAAAGAGTCTTTTTTTATTGGGCTTTTTCAAATTATCGCCATCGCGCTTCCGGGCATTTCGCGCTCCGCCGCTACTATCGTGGGTGGATTGACCCAAAAACTCAATATGCGCGCCGCCGCCGAATTTTCATTTTTTCTCGCCGTGCCGACCATGCTCGCCGCCACAGGCTACAAATTACTCAAAATGCTCAAATCCGGCGACAGCCATCTTTCCGAACATCTCATCACGCTGGGTTTGGGTAGTTTTATCGCCTTTATAGTAGCACTTGCCGCCATGAAGTTTTTAGTTAATTTTTTGGTAAAATATGGCTTTCGCTGGTTTGGGATTTATCGAATCGTCCTCGCTCTCTCCATTATTATACTGATTACATTTCACAAAATTTAATTTTTAATTTTCAATATGAACGACAACCCTCCCTCGAGGCAGGAACTTCTGACCGCCAGTATCTTGCTAATAGATAAACCACTCGACTGGACTTCCTTTGACGTGGTCAATAAAATAAAATCTAAATGTAAATTCGCCCTCCAAGCACCCAAGCTAAAAATCGGACACGCAGGCACGCTCGACCCTATGGCGACAGGCTTGCTGGTGGTCTGCACGGGAGCTTACACCAAAAAAATAGAGGAGATACAAGCTCAAGCCAAAGTATATACTGGAAGCATCGTGCTGGGAGCGAACCGCCCGTCGTTTGATTTGGAAACCGAAATAGACCAGACTTTTCCGACCGACCATATTGACAACGAATTGCTCGAGTCGGCGCGACAAAAATTTGTCGGCACTATCCAGCAGTTTCCTCCGATATTTTCCGCCATAAAAGTGGACGGCAAACGCGCCTACGACCTCGCCCGTCGCGGCGATGCGATAAGCCTCCCTTCGCGCGAAGTAACTATTTATGACTTTGAACTGACGAATATTAATACGCCTAACATAGAGTTCTGCGCCACGACCAGCAAGGGAACGTACATACGCTCTTTGGCGAATGATTTTGGAAAAGCGGTTGGGAGCGGCGGCTATCTCGGCAGCCTTCGCCGCACGCACATCGGCAATTACGCCGTAGCAGATGCTTGGCAAATAGACGATTTGATGAAATATTTGGAAACTTTGAAATCATAAATTCGTCGTATAATAGCTTGTTTTGGCGCGCTGAATATTTATTTTATATTTTTTTAAAAAAAAGTTGATTTTTTATTTGGAGATTATAAAAGTATGTACTACCTTTGCACAGTAGCAACGAAAGGCCAGAAAAAAGTTTTGCAGACAGAACCAAAAGATGAGAGAACCAAAAAGCAAAACCTCCGATTGATTTAGAAAAACACGGCGTATCTACAGCGTCGGAATCAAACAATTCTATTTTTTATAACTGTGAGGCGGTAGTCCCATTGCAGTTATGTGTGTTTATGTATTATTATAAATTTTAGTGTAGCAACGAAGGACCAGAAAAAGTTTTGCAGACAGAACCAGAAGACGAGAGAACCAAAAAGCAAAACCTCCGATTGATTTAGAAAAATACGACGTATCTACAGCGTCGGAATCGAACAATTCTATTTTTATAGAAACTAAAGTGGACAACACGTTCATTTTAGTATTAAAATTTTGCGTGCCTTATTTAGACATTTTGTTTTTCTGTTTGGGTTTTGAAAGATTAAAAGCATATATAAAATCATTTTACAAAATAAAATTTTTTATATAGTCAAAGAATATATTTTTACGAATTATAATTTTAACCATTTTACATAACTTAAGCTGTTGTCCCTCGTGGCAATTCTTTCAAAATGTTCTTACATTTATGAAAAAACGATTATTCATTAACCAACTTTTGAGTCCGTTCCCCATGCGGCATCTCAAAAAATCCGCTAAAAATTTCAAATCACTATTTATGTCATCATTCTTGTTAATGGTGATATTTTTGTCGTTTGGAGTTCGTGCTTTCGGTCAAGCCTGTCCTACAGCACCGACCATTACTGCACCTGTTTTTAGCCCCGCTGATGCCTGCCTTGCGGTCAATCACGCACTTATCAATCTTACAACTACGCCGGCTTCTTTGCCTCCTGGCTATGAGTACCGCTTCAGTTTAGACGGCAGCCCATTCGGGCCACTTTCTAACCCTCCCTTCGCAGGGATACCAGTCGGACCTCATTGCTTATCTGCTGCCGTCTTTTCGACTTCTGCAGTAAGTTGTGGTGGAGTCACTTACGCTGCTGGTACGCTTATTCCAGCTACGACCGTTACTTATTGCTTATTTTTCGGTCCGGCGACACCGCCACCAGCACCACCGGTGCCTGGAGGCAATTTGTCTTGTACTAATACCACAGCGACTATTACGCCGGTTGCGCCGGGTGTTGCGCCTCCGCCTTGCAGCAGCTATGAATATAGTGTTGATGGAGGTGCTTTTTTTACGGGTACTACTACGGTTGCGCCGGGTTGCCACACGATTGCTTACCGCATTCGATGTGATGTAGCTGGCACTCTTGGGTGTACTGCAAATGCAGGTACCACATCTGCGACGACACCTTTTAGTGTTTTCCCAAATTTAGTTACATCGTTACCTACTATTACCACTACTTGTTCTGCTCCTGTAGCTTCTGGTACGGTGACGGTGTCTGGTCTTCCAGCAGCACCTGCTGGTATGACTTACGAATATGATTTCGGTAGCGGCTTTGCTGCTACAAATACGACGTCGGCACTTGCGCCTGGTTGTTATTCGGTTACTATACGATTGACCAACTGTGCAGGAGTGGCGGGTGTAATGCCTGCTGCTTGTCGTAGTATAGTTAATTATGTGATATTTCCTAACGCGCCTGTATTGACGCAGCCGATGACTGCGGCTAATACCTGCAACGCTATGTTTGCCTTGCCTGCTGTGCCAGCCATAGCGGGTTTTAATGTTCAATACCAATTAGATGGAGTGGGTGCTTTTGCGGCTTCACCAAGTACGACCGTACCCGGCTGTCATTCAGTCGTTGCGAGATATGTATTAGCTGCGACTTGCGGGACATCAGCCACTAATATTATTCCTGCTGGTGCTACTTCCATGGACTGCGCTGTGATTAGCAATACAGTGAGCGTGGTTATTTTTCCTACCGCTCCAGTTTTGACTGTCCCTACGAATACTTGTAATGCTGCCTTTACATTGCCTCCTGTGACCACAGTAATGGGTTTTACGACTCAATACAGTATAGACGGCGGGGCTTTCGCAGCTGCGCCTGTTGTACCTACAGCAGTAGGTTGTCACAATGTTAGAGCTCAATATGTACTTACCGCAGTCTGTGGTGCAACCCCTGTGGGAGCCACAGGCTCGGGAGCTTGTGGAATTAGTAACACAGTCAATGTGGTAATATTCCCTCTTGCGCCAAGCATCGTTGCACCTGCTGCCTCTTGCATGGGAGCTTTTGCTGCGCCAGTAGTTACGCCAGCGGTTGCTCCGGCTGGCTTTACGCTACAATATAAAATAGATAATAGTACCACTGGTACGATGGGTACATTTTCAAGTGTTTTTGCCAGTCCAACTGCGCCAGCTTGTTATGCTGTAACAGTTAGATATGTAACCACTGCGGATTGTGGGGTTACTCCTGCAAACGTTATACCCGCATCGACACCGAGTATTATAACTGCCTGTGCGAATAGTAATACCGTTAATGTACTTATTTATCCGACGGCACCCGTGTTGGTCCAACCTGCAACTACTTGTGCTGGGTCACCATCTGTATCAGTTGCAGCAATACCTGGCTTTACGGTGGAGTATCAAGTAAATGGAGGTATATGGGATTCATCTTTGTTAATAGGTATGCCTGGTTGCTATTCGATTCGAGCCCGCTATGTAAACCAAGCGTGTGGTTCGATAGCTGCGGGAGTGCCGAGTATAATTGCAGGTTGTGATATGAGTGCGGCAGTAAGCGCATTAGTTTATCCAGTTAGACCCACAATTACTGCGCCTGCGAATGTGTGTGCAGGAACTCCTATTGCTGCTCCAGTTGTTGTAACGCCTGCTGCCACACCCGCTGGCTTTACGCTACAATATTTAGTAAATGGTATAGTAACCGCCTTTCCTTATACTGCTCCGTCTGCGGGTTGCTATATGATAACTGCAAGGTATGTGAATACGGCTGCTTGCGGTACTGTTGCTGCGCTGACACCAGCTCCGGCGGGTGCTTGTGGCGAAAGTGACGTAGTTAGCAGTGTTGTTTTTCCGGCAGTGCCAGTCATTGCAGCTCCAGCGAATACTTGCAATGCTTCATTGGTAGTTACGGCTCCGGCTGCAGTTGCAGGCTTTACTGTCCAGTACAGTTTTGATAACGGCACAACTTGGAGTGCATCAAATACATCTGTTTCTACTACCCCTGGCTGCTATACTATTTTAGCTCGGTATGTGTTAGCAGCAGCTTGTGGCACTACTCCTATTAATTCACCAAGTGCGGTAGTTGGCTGCGTCAATAGTGCGCCAGTAAATGCAGTTATATTTCCACCTGCACCGACCCTCGCTCCGCCAGCGAACACTTGCAATACTGCACTGACAGTCACTGCGGCTCCTGTTATAGCTGGCTTTACGGCTCAATACAGCTTTGACAACGGAGTGATATGGTCTGCATCAAATGTGTCGCCAGCAGGAGTTGGTTGTTATACCATTTTAGGAAGGTATGGGTTAACCACAACTTGTGGGGCTACACCTGCAGGCAGTGGTGGTCCAGCACCATGCAATCAGAGTACTGCTGTGAATGCAGTTATTTTTCCTCCTATCACTGCAACACCTAATCCAGTATCAAAAACAGCGACTTGCGGTACTACAAGTGCTACATTTAGCTTTGCAGTTGCACCAGCATCACCATTGGCTGGCGTAGCGCCTGCTGCTGGAAGTTTTTCAGTCAGGTATGATATTGACGGCGGTACAGCTTTCATAAATACTACAGGAGTATTTCCTGGCGTAGCACCTGGCTGTCATGTCATAGAAGCAAGATATGTAATAACTGCTGCTTGCGGCAATACGGCTGCTGGCACACCAGCACCTGCGGCTTGTGGAGTTTCGCGTACTTTCATCGTGTGGGCAGACTTGTCAGCTTCAACACCTACTGTAACCTTGGCAGGTTCGGGAATTACTTGCGCAGCGACCGTTAATATTGCGGGCGTTTCTTTCTCACCAGTGGTTTCTATTCCTGCGGGTCAAGAGTTAGTATATAGCGGTTCCAACAATGGTGCTGCTTTCACAGATATTAATTTGGCTGCACTTCAAGCGATTGCTTTTGTGCCTGGTTGCCACAATATTTCTGCAAGAATTCGCGCTACGGTTGCGTGCGGTGCTGCTCCAGATGGTGCCGCTTTAGGTGCCTTCTCTCCCGTATCTTGCGCATCTGTATTAAAAGATTTCGTTACATTCCCTGCTGCACCGACTATAACGGCTTCGCCTGTGTGTAATCCAGGTAATCTGACAGTCACGCCGATGCCTGCAGCTGCTCCGGCAGGGTTCGCTTGGGCGTACAGATTGATAAATACTACCACTGCGACTCCGATTGTGGGCGGTTGGCAGAATTCTAATGTATTTGTAGCTCCTGCGGTAGGCTGCTACAGAATAGAAGCTGTACCTATTAGAAATATTAACTGCGGTTCTATCAATGTAGCTGGGGCACTTTTCCCGAGTGATATTCAAAATCCGTTAGCTAATCAATCTGCTGCGATAGTAAATGCCTATCCTTCCGCTTTTTCAGCTTCTTGTGTTTCTTCTGTAAATGCTTTTGTATTGTCTGCGCCGCCTATGGCGATAACGCCTAACAATATCACAGCGTGTGTGGGAGAAACTGGAAAAATAGATTTGCAATATTTCGCACCGATAGTGCCTGCTTGTTTATTGGCGGGAGGTGCAGTTGTTAGTTATGTAGTAACAAGTAGCGACCCTTTGGTGGTAGCTCCTGTTCTTGCTCCGGGCTTACCTGAACTACCGAATAATGCACCCGAACTTATGTGGACGGGTACAAATGGCAACACAACTCCAAATGTAGTAACTATTGGTATTACTCCGATAATCACATTGGGGGGTATCTCTTGTACGGGAGTAGAAGTGAAATTCAGTATTACAGTTCAACCAAAATTTTTAATAACAATTCCATGGGCTATCAGTCCGAATACGACAGTCCAGTGTGCAACTAACACAGGTTGGACGATTTCAACTCCTACAAGCACAACCGTAGGCTGTCAATATGAGTTGTATTTCAATCCATCTACTTCGCCATTTGCTGCTCCAATCGGAAATGCTTTGGTACAGACAGTAGTTGGCAATGGCGCACCGATTAGTTTCCAACCGTTTTACATACCTGGTACTTATCAGGTTTGGCAACGTTGTGGTAACTGCGCAGGTTTGGCAACAAGTTTCGTAGTAGCAGTTACAGGCGCACCAGTGCTTGTAGATGCTTTGTTGGAAACTTGTCCTAACACACCAGGTTCTAATACAGGAACGTTTACGGGCATTACTTATCCGACACCAGCAGCTACCGTTCCAGCGAGCGTAGTTACTATTTTAGGCTATTATAGAACGTTTACAGCTGCGGCTACGGGATTGCCAGCGGCTGATTTAATATCTTTGACTGGAGGGTTCAGTTATACTACTTCTGACGGTGCTATCTATGTGAGAATAGGTCAGAACGTAGATGGACTTGCTGGCGATGATTGTTTTTTTGTAGGAAAAATCGAGTTGAGAGTAGTCAATAGACCAGTGGTTTCTTTGACTGCCACGCCAAATCCTTCATGTATTTTGACACCAGTGACGATTTCAACTGCCGTCACAAACGGAAGTACCTCAATATATACTTACACGTGGGCGAGAGTTTCGCCGACAGCGGGTGTTATTGCAGCTACCACACCGTCTATCACGGTTACGGAAACATCTGCTGGTCCTTATGTCTATGCAGTCACAGTAACAGACCCTAATACAGGTGTCAATGGTTCAGACGGACCAACCTGTACTACCGTTGCTACGATAACAGTGAATTACACGGCACCGCTCATCACTTGTCCAGCTAATATAACGGCTGCGACAGACGCAGGTGCTTGTTCAACGTTTATGAATTTATCACCAGCATTGGTTGATGCCCCTTGCTCAAGTATTTATGCAGTAAGATATTTTGCTACGGCAACGTCAGCAACAAGCGGAACTACTATAGGTTCTGCATCCGCACCTGTGACATTAGCGACGATTCTTCTAACCCCATTTGACAAGGGCATTACTACTGTTACGGCTGTTCTCGGAACAGTAACAGCGGGTGTATTTACAGCACTTTCTTCTCCTGGCGTTGCGTGTAGCTATACAGTAACTGTAAGGGATTTAGAAAAACCGATTGTGAAATGTAAAAATACGATGGTATTGCTTGGTTCTACAGCAACAACGGCTACAGTTACCTTTGACAATACAGTAACAATGGGTATGCCTATAACGGCTGCAGCAAATCTTGTGTTGAGTGGTGTTTCTGATAACTGCCCAATGGTTAGTGTTGTAGCAGATGTAGCAAGCTACACCTGCGCACAGGCTGGTACTATGGTTCCAGTGACATTGACGGCAACAGATATGTCAGGCAATACGAATAGTTGTACGGCAATGGTAGCGGTAGTGGATAACACACCGCCAGTTATTACTTGCCCTACGAATGTTGCACTTACAACTGCTGCTTTGGCGACTTCTTGTATAGCAGCCAGCACGGCAGCCTTGACAGCGACAGCGACAGATAACTGCACGGCTTCGGGTAGTATCTCATTCAGTTGGGTTTTGGTTGGTGCAACAAGTGGTTTAGGAACTGGTTCAGTTGCTTCGGGAACTGTATTCAACCTTGGTATAACTACTGTAGTATTTACGGCAAGAGATGCATCGGGTAATACATCAACTTGCAGTATGACTGTCACCGTAACAGACGGTACAAATCCAACTATCATTTGTCCGTTAGACGTAACTGTTGGGACAAATCCAAGTACTACATGTGGCGCAAATGTGACTTTAACGCCAATAGCACAGGATAACTGTGGTGGTGTAAGTATATCGCATTATTATACTTTGGGGACTGCAACTGCAACTCCAAATCCTGCTGCAAATAGCGTATTGACTGCTATTGCAGGATTGGGAACGGGTACTTTTTTAACAGGAACGAATGGAGTAGCAGGAAGTACTATAGTACACTATGTAGCTACAGACGCTGTAGGTCGGACTAGTAAATGTACCACCACTGTTACAGTTAGAGATGATAGCCGACCGAATATAACTTGCCCAGCGAGTGTGACAGTTAATACGGCAGCAGGTGCAACTGCGTGTAGTGCGTCAGTAACCTTGCCAGCCGCTACAGCAACAGATAATTGTACCTCTGCTACGTTTGCATGGCAAGCGGCGGGTGCTACGGTAATAGCATCAACGCCGAGCTCTACGGTTAGTGCATCTATATTCAATGTAGGCTTGACAACAGTGACATTCACAGCTACAGACGGTAATTTGAATACTCAATCTTGTCAAACGCAAGTAACGGTAAGAGATGCAACTGCTCCGACTGTGACGTGTCCGACATTATCTGACATTACAGTAAGCATAACATCATCAGGCGTGGCATCGGTCGCTCCAGCAGGTTCCGCTACTTTGTTTGGCGTTGGTGCTTGCGGTGTAACTCTGAACTATCCTGCACCTACTGTAGCAGATAACTGTAGCCCAGTTAGTTTGAATGTAGTAAGTGGAGTAGGTTTTACTAATAATTTCTATCAATACAACGGGACGTATGTGACAACTTACCGAGCTACAGACGCAGCAGGTAATTTATCTACCACATGTAATGTAACAATAACAGTATTAGACGCAGCACCACCAGTCATAGTATGTCCAATAAATACAACTGTATCAACAGACCCTGGATTGTGTAATGCGAAAGTAACGTATGGTAATCCGTCGAGTTTAGGAGATAACTGTAACGGTTATACAACAACATTGGTAACAGGTTTAGCAAGTGGAGCAACTTTTCCATTAGGGACGAGTACAGTTACCTATTCAGTAACACCAGCTATTACGACTACTGTGCCAGTTCCAACACCAGTTACTTGTAGCTTTATCATAACGGTACAAGACAAAGAGAAGCCGGTGGTGACGTGTCCTGCGAATATGAATGTAGGCATGAACGCAGGTTTATGTTATGCTACCTTTGT
>JAYWGG010000370.1:0-10619 GCA_043778415.1 Saprospiraceae bacterium | reverse complement strand
AATATGCCCAACGGCTTGTATATTTGCAGATATATTCAAGGAGAAAACTCTCTAAAAATCAGCAAATTTATCATCAATAAATAATCTTCTAAAAAGATACCACCTCAACGACCCTCGTTGGGGTGGTATCTTTATTTTCTTACCATTCAAAATAAATCAGTCATGAATAGAATAATAATAATATCAATTTTATTTTTCATTTTTTCTTTTCCGCTTTCAGCACAACAAGACTACAAATTAGACACTACGTTTAGAGCAAGGTGCGAGGAGCTCGCAGGCATTAGAAACTATCGTGGTAGAACTATGTTAGAAACCGAAACAGGGATGATTTACTTACAAGGTACTATGTCTGGAGGTACAGAAATTTATACGCCATTAGGAAATCATAAATATAGAACGCTACAAAGGTATTTTCCAGACGGAAAATTAGATACTTCTTTTTACCTTCGAGATGGGCAAGGCTGGGATGGCGGTGGTCTTCGACCTCACCTTAAAATGACTTGGCATCTCAATAAATTATATGTCACAAATCAACAACTTGACAGACTTACAGAAGACGGTAACATAGATACCACTTTTCATATTCTAACACCCGATACTGTTAGCAGAGCTTCAAAAACACTTTGGCTTACGGATTCGACTTTTATTTTGACTTATGGTAATTCTTCCGATACTTTTCCAATAGTAACCAATCGGCGCGTTAGGTTATTCAAGTTAGTAGGAAATACAGCAACTATGGATACGATTAATTTCGACGCTCACCTCTTGGCAAATTTTCCATTATATCCTTGCATAAACTGCAATGGAATTACAAGCATCGCTAAACAAGGTGATAAGTACTTGGTTTCAGGGGATTTTCCAGCTTATAACGATTATCCGAATACTACTGGAATGGTGAGGCTTTTTGCAGACGGAAAGGTTGATACGACTTTTAAAAGCCCGTTCAGATACTCAAATGTTTTAAGCATTATGGTATTGGATAATCAAAAAATATTATTAGGGGCAGCTTACGGTACTTATATTCATGGTGATACAGTTGGTGATTATAACTTTTTTAGATTGTTGCCAAATGGAGAATTAGATAACTCTTTTAATAATTTTAGGCGACAAAACACTCCCAATAGTGATTTGAAAATAGCAGAAACTAGTAATATACCAATCCCAACATCAGACGGAGGCTACTTTTTAGTAGGTGGATTTAAAACAGGAAATATGGATTATTTGAGCCCTAACATTCAGTCTCGACTTTTATTGAAGGTAGATAGTAACGGTTTCTATGATGACAGATATTTGAAAACATCTTTTATAGACACAAACAGCTTGTCTTTTCCAGTAGTAAAAATGACAACTGGTGCTTTTCGACTTGCATCGGGAAAGATATTAGTAGCAGGAATTTTTACCTGTGCGCCAGATTATGCAAATTATTTACATCTTATTCGCATCGAAGAGCCAGACTTTCAGTTGGCAGCTTCAGATGTCGAAAAAGAAAAAGCATTGCTCAAAATCTATCCCAATCCCTCCTCCGACGAGCTGACGATAGAGCTGCCGCCCGCCTTACAGAGCAGTAAGCTGACTTTGAGGCTTCACAACCAGCTCGGGCAGACGGTTCACTCCCAAGCGTGGCGAGAGGATAGTCCCACCCAAACCATCTCTGTGGCTTCGCTGCCAAGTGGGTTTTATGTGGTGTCCGTAAGCAACGGCGCAGAAACTTGGTACCAGAAAGTCATCATCCAGCGATGAAAAAGCTAAAAAATACAAAAAAGAGTCCCAACAAGAGCTGCGCTCTTGTTGGGACTCTTTTTTTGTGTTATGTTGGTTCTTCAAATACTTTTTTTACGGTTTGCTTTTGTCAAACAGCTTCCCTACCCTTTTCTTATCCAAAAAATGGTGCCACACAAATATTTCAGTTAAAAAAAAAATCAATTTTTTTTTGATTAAATGTAAAATATTGTATTTTTATGCCACAAATTTATAATTTTAATGTTTGTCAAAGGAATTACCCTTTTTTTGAACCAATCAACGTAAAATAAAATTTTCTCAAAATATTTATTTATTATTATTTTAATTCATTAAACATTTAACTTTCAAACCAACAAAAATGAAAAAATTAGCTTACCAATCAGTCGGCTTTTGCATTGCGGTACTCGCTTTTTCTTGCAACAACGCAAGCACTACCAAGCAAGAGAAGCCAGCCGTAAAAGAAACCACCGCCGCCGCCGCAGAAAAACCAGCGCAGCCTGAAGTGCTGAAAGGCGATTATTGTTTTCAAAAAGCGCTGAACCGCGACACTACAACAGTGCGCGTGCGGATATTGAGCAGCGACGACATCAGAGGCGAAATGACTTGGAGTCCGTGGCAAAAAGACGGTGCTTACGGCACTTTGACCGGCAAAATGAACGCTGCCAACGAAATGGAACTGATGTACAAGTACCAAATCGAAGGCAGCAACCAGACCGAAACAAAAATTATGAAAATTGAAAACAACAAACTTTCCATCAAAAGAGGTGAATTGATGGACCCCAAAAATGACGGAAATTCAGTTTTCAAAGACGCAACTAAAGCAGTATTCACGGAAGTGCTCGATAAGATTTCGTGCCAGTAAGATTTCCGCGAAAGCGGTTCAAAATATGAAAAAAATAGCTATCGTAGTTTGTTTGGCATTTGCTGCGCTCTCTTGCAGCCACAAAAAAGAAGAAATAGTCGAGCCAATGCTTGCCGAAACAAACCTGCTCACTCTCACGGACGCGCAACTCAAAAATGCAGCTATCGCAATCGGTCAGCTACAAAATGAACGAGTAGCTAATCAGTTGAGAGTGAGCGGTAAGATAGATGTCCCGCCCCAAAATATGGTTTCTGTTAGCTTTCCGATGGGCGGCTACCTTAAAAACACGCAGTTGCTGCCCGGAATGCACCTCACAAAAGGGCAAATAATAGCCACCATTGAGGACATTCAGTTCATACAATTACAACAAGACTATCTCGCCGCTAAAGTAAGTTTGCAGCTTTTGGACACCCAATTAGCACGCCAACAAACGCTTTTTGACGAAAAAGTAGTCGCCGCAGCCGACCTGCAACCCATTAAAGCCGACTACGAACAGCAACAAATAATAGTGAAATCGCTGCACGCCAAAATGGAATTGGCTGGTATCAAACCCGAAACTGTAACCACTCAAAACATCATTAAATCAGTCAATATCCGCTCGCCTATCAACGGTTTTGTGTCCAAAGTGAACGTAAATATTGGCAAATATGTAACGCCCAGCGACGTACTTTTTGAATTAGTGAATCCAACAGACATTCATTTGAACCTAAAAATATTCGAAAAAGATGTGGCAAAACTCCGCATCGGACAGAAACTAATTTGCTATACCAACGCCGAACCTACTAAAAAACACCCCTGCGAAATAATCTTGATCAGCAAAGACATCAGCCCCGACCACACCGCCGAGGTTCATTGCCATTTTTTGGACTATGACAAAAATCTGCTGCCCGGCACCTACATGAACGCCGAGATAGAGGTCGAAAATAAACTTACCAGCACTTTGCCCGAAGACGCTGTGATTAGTTTTGAGGATAAAGAATATGTTTTTATTTCCGTAGCAAGCCAGCAATTCGAGATGACCGAAGTGCAAACAGGCATTACCGAAAATGGTCGAATAGAAATTAAAAATTCGACGCAGCTTGCCAATAAAAATATCGTCGTCCAAAATGCCTACACCTTGCTGATGAGTTTGAAAAATAAAGCCGAAGAATAAACTTTCGAGCAGCAAAAAACGTAATTTTTACAGCGAGCTAAACTTCCAATCGTATCATTTTTTGGCAAATAAAAATATTATTTACAAAAATGATGTGTCCAAGACAATGAAAAGTACAAATTAATGCGTTATTTTACCAAACCAAATTTTGTCATTTAACCAAACTTTAAAAATATGTTTTTTAGACGCATTTTTTTAGCGGCTTTTATCCTATTGCAGGCTGCGATTTCGGTGTTCGCACAGCCCGCAACCGCTGTATTTACGGAGCTTCAACTCACCTACAAACGTGGCGTAGAATTTTATGACCGCGGACTGTACTCGCAGTCGCGCGACGAGTTCAAAAAATTACTTGCCCAACAAAACCCGCAAAACGAACCCAACTTTGGAATGTTGCGCACCGATGCAGAGATGTACGATGCGCGCTGCGCGATTCGGCTCGGACTGCCCGAAGGAGAGCAGTTGATTTTGGATTTTATTCGCAATCACGCACCCGAGCCAGTGGCGGGTAGTGCCGTGCTCGACGTAGCCAACTACTACTACCGGAGCGGAAAATTTGAAAAAGCACTCGAATATTATCGCCTCGCCGACAACGGAAATCTCTCCGCCGAGCAGCGCGCGGAAGTTCGATTTAAGACAGGCTATGCGTATTTTGTCCAAAAAAAATTCGGTCAGGCGAAAGCCGCTTTTGGAGGAATAAAAGAAAAAGAAGGCGATTATTACTATCCGTCGAATTATTACCACGCCGTGTGTTGCTTTTACGAAAATGATTTTAACGGAGCTATCAAAGGTTTTGAGCGTTGCGGAGCGTCCAAACTGTATGGAAGTTCGGTTCCATATTATGTCACACAAATCTATTTTTTGCAAAATAAATTTGATAAAGTCATAGAATATGCCGAGCCAAAATTGACTGGCGATATTCGCAACAAGCCCGAAATGAGTCAGTTGGTTGGGCAGTCGTATTTTGAAAAAAAAGACTACCAAAAAGCACTTCCACTCTTGGAATACTACGCAAACTCAACGAATAACTTGCGTCCCGATGAGCATTACCAAGTCGGTTTTGTGCAGTATAAAAATGAAAAATATCAGAAAGCTGTGACGCACTTTGAGGCGGCATCTTCGCTCAATACAGTCGTCGGGCAAAACGCAAACTACTATCTTGGGGATTGTTATTTGCGGTTGGGGAACAAAACTTCTGCGCGCAACGCATTTGGAGGAGCAAGTCGTTTGGACTTCGATAAAAGCACCCAGTCGGAGGCGTTGTTGAATTATGGAAAGTTGAGCTATGAGCAAAAATATGACCGCGAAGCAATCGCTGCCTTGCAAAAAATCAAGAGCAGTTCGCCTCAATATGCAGAGGCGCAGACGGTATTGAGCTACCTATTTTTGAGTACGCGCGATTACGACAAAGCTCTCCAAATCATGGACGAATTGCCGACACAGTCCTCTAAAATCCGAGAAACTTACCAAAAAGTAGCGTATTTGAAAGGCGTGCAACTCTACAATGAGGGCAAAAATGATGAGGCGAGAAGTTATTTTACAAAATCACTCGACCGCTCGATAGACCCTAAAACAACGGCTTTGGCGAGTTTTTGGATGGGCGACTTGGCAAATTCGCGGAAAGATTACGAAACAAGTCGTAATTATTTGACCAAGTTTTTGAGCTATGCCAAAAATAACGACGACGAGCTGCCCGCCGAAGCCTCGCTCAATACTGGGAACTATTTGCAAGGCTATAATTATCTCAAACAGAAAAATTACAGTGGCGCACGTGGCTACTTTCAGGACGCAGTGACGGGCATCAAGTCGGACGGAAATACGTTGAAAAACAACTATGTAAAGAATCAAATTTTGGGCGATGCGACCCTTCGCGCAGGCGATTGTTTGTTCAAACAAAATAATTACGATGCTGCGGTGAAGTATTACGACGACGCTATCCAGAGCAAAACGACGGGTTACGTCTATGCGATTTATCAAAAAGCGATCATTCAGGGCTTGCGTGGCGACGGTGATTCGAAGATTATTTTATTAGAAAAAATTACAAAAGATTTTCCAAATTCGGAGTACGCCGACGACGCACTTTTGGAATTAGGAAGCACTTATCAAGAAAATGGAAAACTCAAAGAAGCAACTATTCCGCTCAAAGCCCTCGTGAATGGATACAAAGGAAAATCTCCGCTTATCACACAGGCTTTGCTAAAATTGGGCTTGATAAGTTACAACCAAGGCGTGTTAGAAACGGCAATAAATTATTATAAACAGGTTTTTACCAACAACCCTGAAGCGGAAGAAGCCAAAGATGCCCTGTCAGCTTTGGAGGAAATTTATGTAAAAGATTTGAACAAACCAGACGATTATTTTGCCTTCGTAGAAACGGTGCCGGGCTACAAAGTGTCTTCGGGAGAAAAAGACAATCTGAATTTTAAAGCCGCAGAATCGCAGTTTGAACTCGGAAATTACGAAAAAGCAGCGCAAGGCTACACGGATTATTTGACCAAATATCCGAGCGGCTCGAATAGATTGCTGGCGTACTTCCGTCGTGGCGAATGTTTTGCGTCCCAAAAACAATACTCTAAAGCATTGGTGGATTACGAAAATGTGATTCAGAAAGGTGCGGGCTCGAAATATTACGAAAAGTCACTCAACAAAGCCGCTCTTATCGCTTACAACAGCGACAAAGATTTCAATAAATCTTTTGATTATTACTCAAAATTGGAAAAAGTTGCGTCCAACGACGATGCTCGGTTCGAGGCGCAGTTGGGAGCTTTGCGCAGCGCGTACCGCACCAACAACTCAAAATCAGTAGTCGAACTGGCTGAAAAAGTGGCTAAAAACCAACAAGCATCACAGGAACAACAAGCGTCCGCCAACTTTTATTTGGGAAAAGTAGCTTTCGACAAAAAAGAATACGACCGCGCTTTGACAGCTTTTAATCAAGTGACAAAATTGAGCGACAACGAACAAACCGCCGAAGCTCGGTATTTGGTCGCTAATATTTATTTTTTGCGCCGCGACTATGATGTAGCCGAAAAACTTTGTGCCAACGCAAGCAAAGAAAGCGGCAATTATGAAATTTGGGTTGCCAAAAGCACCATTTTACAGTCCGATATTTATGCCGAAAAAGGTGATTTTTTCAATGCGCGCGCCGCATTAGAAGCCGTTTTGGAAACCTACACGTCCGACAAAGAAATTACGAGCCTCACCAAAACCAAACTTTCGCAATTAGACGCACGCGAAAAAGGCAGAAAAGTTAGCAAACCTGACGGAAATGGCTTGTTGGAAATGGACAACGGCGGAAATTAGAAGATAAAAAAAGTCAATTTGTACGAACTAATTATGCAGTGTGTTGTCCGCTTTTCTGTTTGTAAAAAACGAAAAATTTGTGTCAAAGAATGACAATCAAAAAAATTATTTAAACTTTATGTCTAATAAAAAAATATTAATTGCGATTTTTGTGACAATTTTGTCCAATACACTTCATGCGCAAAAAACATCGGGCGGAATAGCCTTACCCTCTGAAAAACAGAGTGTTATCAAAAATTTTGACGCTCGACTCATCGAAGCCGAAAGATTAAAAACGCAGCCGATACAGCCTACGCCAGACACGATTACCAAGAATTTGGATTATTCTATTTCGCCCAAAACTATAACGGTAACTTATCAGCCCCCCAAACTTCGCCCACTTTCTATGAAAGCCGAGCCACTGCCGCCCTCTTATCGTGGCTTCCTGAAAGCTGGCTACGGTATTCCCGCTTCGCCTTATATAGATGCTTCTTACGCCCTCACTTCGGCAAAAGAATACGATATTTTATTGCAAGCAAAACACCATTCCGCTAACTTTTCGTCACTCGCCAATCAGCGATTTGGCAACACAAGTGGTTCAGTGTCAGGTAATTATTATCTGAACGATAAATTTACTTTGAATGCCAGCGTAGGCTACGACCAAAAAAATCGCTACTTCTACGGCTACAATCATGCCACAGATACGTTTGCAAAAGCTGCTGTAAAACAGGTTTTTTCGACGATTGATGTGGCTGCGAAATTATTTAATTCGACAGGGACGACGCTAAATTACAGTGGAGGCATCGAATATTACAATCTCAAAGATAATTATGCAGTCAGCGAAGACGGCTTCCGAATCCCACTTTCTATGCAATATTGGATAAATGACAGATTGCCGATTGCGATAAAAATTACTCCCGATTTTACGTCGTTTAGTGACACGGCAAAAAGCACGCTTAACAATATTTATATTCAGCCAAGCATTGCGTACCACCACGACGTGTTCAGCATAAAAGCGGGTGTGAATTTAGTATCCAACAACGATGAATTTAAGATTTTTCCAAATATAGAAGCCACTGCAAATATTGCCGGCAACCAACTTACTGCTTTTGCAGGCTGGCAAGGAGATTTACAAAAAAATACGTTCAGAAGCCTCAGCACTTACAATCCGTTCCTCCAAACTCGTGGTATTCCACTCAAAAATACGCAGTATTCGGACATCTACGGAGGCATAAAAGGAACTGTGCAAGTGTTTGATTATCAGTTGCAAGCGGGCTACAAAAACACAAAAAATTTGGCACTTTTCTTGAACGACAGTTCGGATTTTAAGCGGTTCAGAGTGCTTTACGACGACGTGAATATGGTGAATGTCAAAGGCTCCGTGAAAGTAAATCCTATCGAAAATTTAGAGCTGACAGCCACATTGAGCCAAAATATTTATTCGCCCAAAACACAACTAAAAGCGTGGCATCTGCCTTCGTTGGAAACAAATTTTTCGGGAAAATATTTACTCGCCGACAAAAAACTGCGCCTCAAAGCGGAGCTTTATTTCATGAACGGCGGCACTTACAAAACAGAAAGTAAGCAAGTCAATCGCCTCAATCCACTCTTTGATTTGAGTACGGGCGCGGAGTACAGCATCGGTAAAAACTTTGGTATCTTCTTGGATATCAACAACTTACTGAACAACAAAGCCAGCCGATGGTATCGCTATCCAGTCTATGGAATCAATATTTTGGGCGGAATAACCGTAAAGTTTTAGAAAAATTTTTTATTTATCGCATTAAAAAAGGCGTTGATTTCTACAAAAATCAACGCCTTTTTTTTGCTTTTAGCAACTCACTTTTACAATCTAAAAAGCAAAGCCAAAATAATTCTGTCCTCTGCTTTCACCAAATCGGGTCGCCAGTTGGCTGCCAGAGGCGTAGTGGCGTAACCAGTTTGGGAAGTAACGCCGCCTTTTCCTGCAAAATAAGGAATACTCGACTCCCGATGTACATACTCAAATCGAAAAGTCAGGTTTTGGGTAGGCATAAAGTCTATATTAGTCGAGCAATCCCAACCCTGAAACTGGTCGCCCACATTGGCACTAAACGGAAACGCGCCCGATGTTTGAGTAGGATTGAGCGGGTTGGGCAACGGACTCGCCTGCCCCGTCGGGTACAGCACCAAATAGCGACCCGGATTTTTCATCAGTCCGCCGCCTATCGTCCACGCTAGTTTATTATTAGCAAACCACATTCTGTTGTAAAACATCAGGCTCAAAAAGTATTGCGCTGGACCTTGCGCGCTGTCGCCAGACGTAAATCCATTTACGCCACCGCCTTTTTCAAACCCAAAATCGCCCGTCAGAGAAAAAGCCATTTTGTTAATGCCGCTCGATTTGGGATTGTTGTAATACTTGTAAAGAATACTATTATCCGAGTGAAACCGCTTGCGCTCTGGTATTCCCGCAGCGTCCGAACCATAATAATTGTTGGTAAGTATTTTAAAATTATCATTTGGATTCCAAGTGATATTTCCGCCGATTCCGGGCATTGCGTTGAATTTGCCATAACTTTGCCAGCCGTTGATTATCCAAGGTTCGATTTTCAGATGCTTATTTACAAATATTTGTATCCGCAGCCCGTTAAAAAACCAAGGCGTATTGTCCGACGTAAAAGAGGCTTGATACTCCCAATTTTCGGCTTGATAGTAGGAATTTAAACCCAAATAAGACATAAACATTCCAGCGTCAATATTTATTCCGTACCATTTTTTGATGTGATAGCCCGCATACGCCTCGCTCAAATATCGATACGCATTGGCTAACTCGTATTGACCGCGATAAACACTAAAATCATTTCTCGGTACGATGGTGGAGCGAGTACCGAACTGCGTCATTATCCGCGCTCGCGCTCCTTCGTACTCAAAATCTCCGCCAAAATGCACCGCCGAAACCTGAACTTCATTGTTGCGCGCCAGTGCGGTCGAACCAACTACCGTATTATCGTTGGGATTGCTGAACGAATGGGTGTAATTGACATCTACCAAAACGCTTGGCGAAAAATATTTCATACCTTTGAATACAGAGCTGTCTCGGCGGTCGCTACCGTTTTGCCAAGTTGCGTCAATGTCGTCAAAAGGAACTTTTTCGTCTTGAGCAAAGACAGTTTGGAAGATAAAAAAGAGGCAAAAAGGCAAAATTAGGTTTGATTTCATTTCTTAATATTTTAGAATTAGATAGAGATTTTGACAAAGTTAATTAAAAATTTAAAATTCTGACTGCGAATATTTTAAAAAATAAAAAAACGCAATGTTTTGTGACAAATATTTTAGGTAATAAAAGCGATAATTTCAAAATTTTAAAATGAAATAGGGGAAATTTATATGATTTATTATAGACGTATTCGTAACTATAAAAGGGACGAATATGGACAGATTATTATCTAACTCATATTACTCAAAATATTTTTTAGCAGAATTTCAGCAAGTATTTTACTCAAAGTGACTGTATTTTCAGACGTGCCTTGTAGAAATTCAAGTTTTTGCAAAAATATCGTCTGGCGAAGCGAAAACTGTTTGAAGTCTGGCGGAGCCGACGAG
>JAYWGG010000369.1:0-3450 GCA_043778415.1 Saprospiraceae bacterium | reverse complement strand
TTTGCTACGAAGCATTTTTTTGATAAACCAATCAAAACGTACCAGTTTTCTCGGCTCTGTTGTATTTACCATGTCAAAAAATAGTTTGTTTTTTTAATTTATAATTTTTTTATTCCTTCTATTTTGCAATGATTTGTTGCACTTCCGCTTCCGTTTTTTGGGTAATAATTGCAATCCGACTCACAGGCAATCCCGCTTTATCCATACCTAAAATCATTTGCTCCTTTTCAGCTTCCGCTTTTGCGCGTTGTATTTCCTCGCCCTTTGCTATTCCCTCTTCTCTTCCCTCTTCTTTACTCTGACTTTCTCGCACAGCTGCCGCTTTTCGTCGCATCACATCAATTTTTGATTCGGCTAATTCTTCTGGCGATAAGCGGTCAAAATCTGCTAACGCTGCCGCTTTTGCAATAGCAGGGTTGTTCATATTGATGTTCGGATTTTCGGGATTTTTCATAGATTCTTTGATGAAATCCAACCAATCTGAAATCCTTTCGGGCGTGTCAGGTTGCGGATAAGTAGGGTTCAAAATAATCATTTTGTGGTTCGTCATACGAATGACCCGCCCATTCAAATCACATGGGTTGATGTCTGTTATGAGGACATCTTTTTTGACGGGATTGCCAGTTTTGTCTATAATTTTGTAAGCAGAAGTAACGACGACAATCACATAAATTTCTTTGTCGTACGAATAATCCGTACTACTTCGCTGCACATCAATCAAGTTCGCTAAAAAATAGTGCGAAAAGCGGTCATACGTGTAGTCATAATCCACTTTTTGTATTTCTACAATCGTCCGCGTTTCTTTATCTTCGGCGAATAAATCCATTTTAAATTTAATCGCGCTAACTTTGCTCAATAGCACTTTTTCAGTTTCTACTTTGCTGATATGCAAGTCAATGCCCAAAATATCTTTCACAAATGCAGTAAAAACTTCTACATCGGTAAAGACTTTTTTGAAATGCACCTCGTTGTCTAAATTTGCTAACATAACACGTTGTTTTTACGATTATTTTTTTAGATAATAAACTATACAAAGATACACCTTTTTTTCTGCTTTTTTTGAACACTCTGGCATTAATAACTCACATTACGCAAAATATTTTTTAGTAAAAGTGATAACTTAAAAAAAGGCGTTTAGAAATATTCTAAACGCCTTTTTTTCTTAAACAATGAACTACTATCTAATGGCTTTACATTCCTCTGTACAACAATACTTTTTTGCTGTCCTCCAAAGAGTACATTCCTTTCCATTGTATTAGCGTATAGTTTTCATTTTTCCAAGTGCCAGCACCATTGTCTTTTGTTTTGGTCAAAAGAACTGATTTTTGTGACGGTAAAAAAAGCTCAACTTGAGTTTCTTCTTTTTCAGATTTGAATAACGCGTAAGCCGCAAGTGATTTATCCAAATTTTTGGCTTCCGCTTTTAGACTGATGCCTACATTGAAAATTTGAATGCACTCGTTTTTCAGTACCGACCACTGAAAACCAGCCGACCCTTTGCAGCCGTGTTCGTCGGTGTCCGCGCCAGTCATCGGTGGCGCAGGCTGTTCTGCAGCAGGCGGAGGAGTAACAACTGTTGTTTTATTTGGTGTCGGATTGTTGCAAGCACAGCACAACAAAACGCAAGCAATGGAGCTGAATAATATTTTTTTTAGCATGATAATTTTATTTTGAAAAATGATTTGAAATTTTTTATTGAAAAACTGCACATTCGTATTTACCAGTGTTGATTACTTGAAAATTTGCCAAATCAATGTGTTTTTCTTCTACAAAACCTTGACGAAGTCCCGTGGCTTTATCTTCTTTGGGGCATTTTGGTTTTTTGCTTGCATCGGCGATTTTGACTTCTTCACTTAAAACAATCATTTTATTTTCTATTTTCAACTCCTCAACATACTCGTTTTTCACTGCCATTTTCATCGTTTTTAAATCATAAACCATGACATCGCGAATGGTTGAAGTTCCCAAATCGAGAATTAAACAATCGCCAATGATGCCTTTGAAATAGACAACTTCTTCTGAAAAGGTAGTGGTTTTACCATCTTTCAAAACACGGACGATTTCGCCGGGCATATCTTTATTTGGAACTCGAGTGACCGTGAAGTTTGCGTATTTAAACACCGTAGAGTCTGCACTTGGCAGAGCCTCACAGTTGTCTGTTTTGTCCAAAAGGTCGAGCTTTGCGAAATCTTCTTTGGTCAATTGTTTGATGACTTTCGTAGCTGCTGCACTTTTGTTTTCAACAGGTTTTGTTGTGTTTTGACAAGCTGCGAACAGGCTTAAAGTGAAAATAAATAATGCTAATTTTTTCATTGATTTTAATATTTTTGCGTGAGTGCGATGATTTCTCAGTAAATGTACTAACTAAAAAATGCCTATTCATTTCTAATGTTTTTCGGCGACCGATTTTGTTGATTTGGTTATTTGTTGGTAGTATTTGTTGCCCACATTGCTGACCCGTTGGGAGCGTATAAAACTAAGTTTCCATCGTCTTGAAGTTTTACGTAATAACCATTTTGTACGACATTACCCATGCCGCCGCCTTTGTTTGATGCCGCCCATTTGATAGTATTGGCTTCTTTAAAAGAAAAGTCGCCAGCGGCTGTTACCTCCAAATTACCCGTTGAGGCGTTATTGAATGTTGCTGACCAAAGGGATATCGTTTTTGCACCATTAGCACCTTTCCAGAGTTGCATACCGTCTTTGGTAAAAATCAAAGAATACTGATTATTTTTGGACTTTAAAACGGTAGTCCCTTCCGAGATTGCTCTTGTTTCGCCAACTCCTAACACACGGGTACAGCTGTTATCTCTATATACAGCAGTTTGAGGCTGTGGATGAGCGGGCATCTGTCCTGTCATATTATTTTTTCCTACCTCTGACAAATCTTTAGGGAATTGATCGGGGTGAAAGTCGTGAAGGTCGTCAGCTTGCGCCACAGCGTTGTTACCTAAAAAAAGAAAAGCTGCACCAAGCGTAAAGATTTGAAAAATTTTAAATGATTTCATTTTTTTAAAATTTAAAAATTTGTAAAAATTTGTTAGAAATAAGGAGTTTATAAAAATAAGTATTCTTATTATTTTTTAGTCTAATAAGACAAAAATACTACCAATGTCATGCGATTTGCAGGTTTTTTAAGCACTTTGAGGTCGAAACGCTCTCTTTTTGAGGTCGAATACTCCTGCATGAAAAAAATTGAGGTCGAAGGGTTTTTTTTTTGAGGTCGAATAGTTTGGATTTTTTATAAAAAAAGCGTAAGAAAGTCTTACGACGCTCTTACGCTTTTTCTTAAATCTATTGTTTAAGTTTTATTCTTTGTGCTTTGCAATGATTTGTTGTATTTCTGCTTCTGTTTTTTGGGTAATAATTGCAATTTGGCTCACAGGTAATCCTGCTTTATCCATACCTAAAATCATTTGCTCTTTTTCTAATTCGGCTTTTGCTTCGGCT
>JAYWGG010000368.1:0-10676 GCA_043778415.1 Saprospiraceae bacterium | reverse complement strand
ACTCTTTGGTCAATGAATACCGCGTGTTTTATGAAAACAACAACGCAGGTTCTGTAAAGGACTACAACCGTATCAAAACAAAATATTGGGATAAAAACATCAAGCAAGCATCTTACAACAGCTACTATGTAGAGAAAGCCGACTTCGTGAAGTTGGATAACTTTACTTTGGGCTATGTGTTCACATTGCCAGCAGGTAGCTCCATCAGTAAGTTGAGATTGTATGTATCAGGTAACAATCTTTTGACATTTACTAACTACACAGGAGTAGATCCAGAGGTTCGTTATTCAGACGTGGGTGCTTCCGACAATGGAGGGACTGCCCCACGTCAGTTCAACCCAGATCCATTGGTGTCAGGTGTTGATCGCCGTACTAACTATTTTGCAACCCGTTCATTCAGCGTTGGCTTGAATGTAGGGTTCTAATTTTTTAAAAAAAATAAAAAAAAGAAACATAGAGTAGAAAATTTTTAAACATTTTTTGACGCTCAGTGTTTCTTTTTTATTCAACCTTATAAATTTGTTTAATAAAGTAAAAAGTTATTAAAAATGAAAAATTTTAAATCAATCACAAAATACTTGTTGGTAGGTGCTATGGTAGCGACCTTCAGCAATGCTTGTACCAATCTCGATGAGAAACTGTACGACGAACTTCCAGTGTCAGAGTACAACGAACTCGTCAAAACTTTAACTCCAGACCAAATCAATGCCGCAATAGCTGATGCTTATAGTGGTTTAAGAAACGAAGGTTTGTCAGGAGGTCACAACGGTCTTTGGTCGGCGAATGAAGTTTCTTCCGACGAAATGATTATCCCACAGCGTGGTGGTGACTGGTTTGACGGCGGTCAGTGGATTCGTGTCCACCGTCACGAAACTTTACCTACGGAGGCTTGCCTAAACAACGGCTGGAAATCTCTCTACAGAGGTATCGCTGTTTGCAATCGTTTGGCGTACCAAATTCCGATTGCACAGCCTGCTTTGGCTTCCACATTCGTACCTGAATTGCGTGCTTTGCGTGCCTTGTTTTATTGGTATTTGGTGGATAACTTCGGAAATGTACCTGTTTTGGTAACGTATCCGGGCGTTTTGACAGAGGCTGCACCGAAGTCGCGTGCCCAAGTGTATGCTTTCATAGAAAGCGAGTTGTTGGCAGTAGCTCCAAGCCTTAGCAAAGATGTATCATCGGATACTTACGGTAAAATGAATTATTGGGCTGCAAAAGCGGTGTTGGCTCGTTTGTACCAGAATGCAGGTATCTATAAAGGTACACCAGAGTGGGCTAAATGCGTAGCTACTTGTGATGAAATAATGACTTCAGGCAAGTATTCCGTCGAGCCTAACTATTATGCAAACTTCGATACCTTGAATGAGCGTTCTACCGAAAATATTTTGGTAGTCCCTTACGATGTTCTTAGCATAAAAGGGTTCAATATTGCTCAAATGACTTTGCACTACGCAAACCAAAAGACCTATAACTTGGCGGATCAACCGTGGAATGGCTACTGTACATTGTCAGAGTTTTATAATTCTTATGGCAACGATGACAAGCGTAAGAAAAACTTCATAGTGGGTGCTCAATTTGAGCTCGATGGTGTCACTCCGGTGAAAGATAATGGTGCTCCGTTGGTTTATACTACTGAGCTAAACGAACACTTCCCGAATTGTAATCGTATGGCAGGAAATCGTGTAGGTAAGTTTGCATTTAAAATTGGAACTCAAAATACTCTAATCAACGACTTCCCGATATACCGTTTGGGTGATGTGAAGATGATGAAAGCGGAGGCACTTTGGAGACAAAATGCAGGCGATGCGACAGCATTGGCTTTGGTCAACGAGATTCGCGCGCGCGCAGGAGTAGCTGCTTTCGCTTCTTTGAGCGATGCAAACTTCGTAGCGGAGCTTGGTCGTGAGAAATTCGCAGAAGGATTGCGCCGTAATGACATGGTTCGTTTCGGAACTTTCGTAAAGCCTTTCCAGTTGAAACCAGCGACAGACCCGGCAGGAAAAAATTTGTTCCCAATACCGCAGCCGCAGTTAGATGCGAATGCACAGTT
Organism: Saprospiraceae bacterium; assembly: GCA_043778415.1. Lineage (GTDB taxonomy): Bacteria > Bacteroidota > Bacteroidia > Chitinophagales > Saprospiraceae > JAYUHK01. Next base: position 8,623 of record JAYWGG010000368.1, on the reverse strand, counting down.
GAGGCAAAATGCTGATTATTAATCTCAAAAAATTGAGGTAATAATTTTCAAGAATATACAAAAACCGCTTCGTGAGATTCATCTTGCGGGGCGGTTTTTTTTATCTTTGCGCATCATCACAATTTTTTACTTTTTGGAAAATACTATGAAAAATAATAATTCAGTTTCACTTTTTTTATTGCTATTTATTTCGGTTGCGGTCTTTTTTGCTTGCAAACAAACACCGACATCTATCTATACCCAGACCGTAAAACAGGAGCTGGCAAAAGGCGAGCGACTTGACTCGTTATTTTTAGGTTTCAAAATGGGTATGCGGGCGGATAGCTTTTTTAGCAGCTGCCGAAAGATGAACCAAGAGCAAATTATCCGCGAAGGCATTGACGACAACGCGATGGTTATCCACTACGATATGCAAACAGAATTCAAATCTCCTGCGGCGATGAATTTTTTTCCAAAATTCAAGGATACTACGATGCTCGAAATGGGTATCAGCTTCACTTACGACGGTTGGGCTCCTTGGAACGAAGAAATGAAAGCCTCCAAACTGCTGCCCGAAGTGAAAACACTCCTCGAAAAGTGGTACGGAGTCGGCTTTTTTTCTATCGGTAAAAAGCAAGGCGAAAAAGTATGGGTAAAAATCGACGGCAACCGTCGCATTTTACTTTTCGTTGCCGACGACCACCGCGTGCGCACGCTGATTGCCGACCTGACTCGACTCGACGACCCAACCCGACCCCTCGAACCAGCGGACTTGAAGTAAGCTAAATCATTTGTATTTCGTTTCCACAGCGAAAATGTCCTTGTGGGCAGCTCGTTTTTCCATGCAATCCACAGGGGCGGCAGGGCAGCGGCGCAGCTATTTGTCGGGCGAAACTCACGTCCGAGAGCGGATAAAAACCAAAAGAGGGCAGGGTAGAGCAGAAAAAAGCGGTCACAGGCGCGTTCATAGCAGAGGCAAAATGGAGCGGTGCGGAGTCATTGACATAGTTCATAGTTGCGCCCGACATCAGGGCGCAAGATTGCAAAAAGCTGAGTTTGCCCGCCAAATTCTGGATTTGTTCGGAGTCAGATTGTGATTTTATTTGTTCACAAACGCTAAAATCCGACGGCGCGCCGAGTAGGTAAATGTGTGTGTGCGTGTCGAGTAAATAATTTATCAAAATTTGCCACCTTTCGGCAGGTACTTGTTTGGTTTGCCAAACGGAAGTCGGCGAAATACAGACGTAGCTAACGGACTGGTAGTTTTTTATGGATTCAAAATCTTGCTTGCTCGGATAAAGTTTGGGACGGATAAGGGCTGTGTTTCCAGTCAGATGTTGTATTAGTTGTAGATTGCGCTCGACTTCGTGAATTTTTTGGTCGGGGCTTCCTATTTTGTGTTGTATTTTTTTAGAAAAAAATATCGAAAAAGGATTTTTACTAAATCCAATAGTTTGCGTGGCGGCTGAAAAAGCGGTCAGCAGTCCCGTTGCACCAAAGCGTTGAAGATTGACGACAAAGTCGTATTTTTCGCTGCGAATGGTCTTTAAAAGCTGCCAGAGGTGTAGATATTTGGATTTTTTTTTGTCCCAAATGAGTATTTTATGAAGTTTGGGGTGTCCAACGAGGAGATTTTCGTTGCCTTTGCGGAGCAAAAAATCAATTTGATGGTTCGGAAAAAAGCGGTACAGTTCTTCTATCAACGGCGTAGCAAGCACCACATCGCCGATAAAAGCGGTCTGAATCAATAAAATTTTAGTGCTTGTTGCTGTTGTCATGGAGCGGTTCGTTCTGAAATGGGAGCGGATTGTTTGTTTCCAAAATCGCATCTAATTTTGTCTGATATTCTTCAAAGGTATTCAAATTCTTGTGTTGTCCGCCCAGAATGGTATTGAAAGAATCTGATTTTTTAAGATACTTTTTTAGGTTCGCAGCGCAGCGGTATGGAATAATGCGGTCGGCGTTGCCGTGAAAAATATGGACTGGAATGTTTATTTTTTGCAAATTTTCGTCGTTCTGAAATCTAAAAGGGAAATTTTTTTCCCACCAAATAAACGGCGCGTGAGCGACGGCGACGCTGCGAAGATTGTCGTAGGGAGTTTCGAGCAGCAGCATTTTGGCGGTCACTTGGGTCGCCAACTGGGAGGCGATGCCAGAGCCGAGTGAGCGACCGCAAAGCACTATTTGGTTGGGTTGAAGTCCTTTTTGGAGCAGCCACGAGTGCGCCAGTCGAGCGTCTGCGTAGCAATTTTCTTCCGAAAAAGTACCCGTACTTTTTCCAAAACTTCGGTAATCCATAACAAAAAAATCATAGCCTCGCCGAGTAAAATCGCTTGCAAATCCTCCCCAACGCTGCAAATTATCGGCATTGCCGTGAAAGTAAAGGACTGCGCCTTTGCGAGCTGGAGATGCCGTACAGAAATAAAGTGCATTGATTTGCGCTCCGTCGGGACTTGGTAAAAAAAACTCTTCAAACGGCTGCTCAAACGAGAAAATATAATCTGCGTCAAGCCGCACAGGGTGGAGCAAAAATCGTGGCAAAAGCAGGTTCAGGGCGGTAGAGAGTACGGCACTGGCAGCGATGAAAGCTCCAATTTTAAGACCAATTTTTTGCCAACTGCTCATATTTTTCAAGTCCGTGCGTTGCTGCGTTTAGTTTTTACGACAACGACAGCCACAGGTTTGGTGCTTATCTGCCCGAGCAGTTGCTGATAATAGTGTTGGTCGGCTTCGGACATCAAGATATATCCTTCTTTGATGAGCTTGGCGGCTTCGAAGGCTTTTGCGGCTTCTGTCAGGTCGCCGCTTTCAGCGAGTGCTTTTCCGTAGCTCATAAAAGCGTTTTTGCGCCACTTATAGTTCGGGTCGCTGGGCGCATAGTTGCGTTTGGTAAAGAATTTTAGTTCAAAAAGCACTTTTTCGTACTCTTTGAGTTGCAGGTGGCACTCGGCTTTCAGGCGGCGCGCTTTCCAGTAAATAGGTTGGAGGGGGATAGAGAGTTTGACGCACTGGTCCAAGTCAAGTATGGCGCTTGCCAACTGAATGGTATTGATAAAAACAAAAGCGCGCCCCATAAACGGCGACGGATTGGTGGGGTTCATATCTATACTTTTGGTATAGTCGTAGAGGGCGGCATCGTAGTTTTTCATCATAAAATTGACTCGTCCGCGCCGCTCGTAGGCGGCGGAGTGGCGTTCATATTTTTCGATAGCGCGGTTGAGCGCGTCTTTGGCTTCGTTTTGTTTGCCTTCTATTTTGACGAGCGAGCGTCCGTTGCGAAACTCTTGGACGACCGCTTTTTCGCTGTTGGGTTCTATGATGACGTGTTCGACGACCACACTGGTTTCGGTCATTTTCCAGCCCACGAAGTAGCCATTTACAGCGAACTGCGCCACATATTCCATGAGGCTGACGGTATTTTTCCAGCTTTTTTCGGAGCCGTTGGTGAGAAGGTGCGGGATATCCATGCTAAAATTCAGCTCGTTGAAGATTTCATTTTCGCCTTCCTCCTCTCTTGGTATCAAAAGGTCGTATTTGTAAAAAACTTCAGCGCGGTGCTGGTACATTTTTTTCACTTTCTCGTAGCTCGTCGAACTGCCGAACTCCATTCGTCCCCTAAAAATGGTTTTGTAAATCATAGCCTCTGATAAATTATTGCTTGTTGCGCTGCGGCAGCGAATTTTGTATATAAATAAAACGTGTAAAACCGAGTTAAAATCTGTACTTTTTACTGCCAAATTTTTTGGGTTGGCTTCGTTTGAGAAGTCCTTTTTTGGTAGCGGTATATTATCTTTTGAACCAATTTTCAATTTTAATTCCGTCCAAGCGTTCAAAGTCTTTTATATTATCTGTAACCAAAGTCAGTTTATTTTCGATTGCAGTTACACCAATCAAAAGGTCAAACTCGTCGTGAATAGGTTTTCCAATCTTATTAAGTCTAACTTTTTCTTTTGCATATCTTTTTATACAACCAAAAATAGGAACAATAGATAGTCCATTCAGAAAAGCATCTACCGATTTGTGCGATTTTTTTGGGTTGTAACTGTTTTCTGCACCATATCGAAGTTCAACGATAGTAATTTCAGAAATATAAAAATTTTCTCGCCCTTTGTCTTTTATGATTTCATCCAAGTTTAGTTTTCCACGAAGAAAGAAGACACAAGTACTCGTATCAAGTAAGTATTGCATCAGAATTTTATTTCTTTGTTTCTAAATCTTCTACTTGATTTTATGTCGGCAATAATTTCTTCGGCAGATTGGTCCGAAGCGAATGCACCAAATGATTTATAAAAAGCAGTTTCTTTGGTTTTAGTATCGGTCTTCAATGATTTTGAAAGGTTTTCTATGAGTTCAATTTTATTCATTGAGCTCAATCCTTCAAAAAGTCCTGAATAAGTTTCAATAATATGTCGGTCAATATACGTCATCTGTTTAATCTTTTTTATGTAAAGTTAATCCAAATTTTGTCTTGTTTTATAGAAATGAAGCCAAACTTCTATCTGCCTAAATAAAAGCCGAAAATTTTCTTGAATTGTATTAAATTCAAGCGTTCAAGCCGCCGAGCTTTCAGAAAAAGCAAACTGTGTTTGCTTTTTCGAGCGTCAAGATGTTTGTTTGTCGAATTGTTGAATTTGAAAGGCTGCCGTTTCGCGCCTGCGTTCATAGAGATTGATAAGCAAAATCAGGTATGTTTTTGAATAAAAAAACACATACTCGTCAAAGATTTCGCTTGGGACAAAGCTACGGAAAATTTTGATTTTTTTACTAAAAGATTGATATTCAGCTATTTTTTTGTGAATAAAAATAAAATCTAATATTTTTTAGAAAAAAAATTTAATTTTATTTGTCGTTTTTTTTATTAAACCCTATTTTCACAGAAATTTTTTTCGCCTAACACAAACCTAAATTTTCAGTATGCAACCGACCAGACTCTTTGACTTCATACAGTACCAAAAAGAAAATTATCCACAAGAAAAAGCCTTCGGACATCGCTCGGGCGGAGAGTGGAAATATTACTCTACTGCCGAAATGATCGAAATGTCCAACCAAGCCGCCGCAGGCTTGCTCAAAATGGGCGTGAAACCGGGCGAAAAAATCGCCCTCGTAAGCTACCAAAATAGACCCGAATGGACGATGATGGACTTGGCAATGTTGCAAATTGGAGTCATCAGCGTGCCAGTTTATCCCACCATCAGCCCTCGAGAATACGAGTATATTTTCAACGATGCTACCGTGACGCATTGCTTTTGTGGGGACGGCGATTTGGTGGACAAAGTCCGCCGCGCCCAGCTCAACGTGCCATCGCTAAAAAATATTTACTCCTTCGACCCGCAGTCAAACGCTACTCACTGGAAAGAAATATTCGATACTTCTTTCCTTTGGATGGTAGAAACGATGCGAAAAACGATAAAAGCAGAGGACTTGGCGACGATTATCTACACGTCTGGTACGACTGGCGACCCCAAAGGCGTGATGCTTTCGCACGACAATATTGTGAGCAATGTGTTGGCGGTTCGCCCTGTCCTTCCCGTGCAAGCTGGGCAGCGAGTGTTGAGTTTTTTGCCACTTTGCCATATTTTTGAGCGTGTTTGCTCTTTTGCGGTAACATATATTGGGGCAAGCGTGACTTTCGTAGGTACAGACAATCTCGGCGGCGATGCTGGCGACTTGAAAGCTGTGCGTCCGCATTTTTTTACTTGCGTGCCGCGACTGCTGGAAAAAGTATATGAAAAAATCTACGGAAAAGGGCTGGAACTCAAAGGAGTCAAGCGGAAACTATTTTTTTGGGCGTTGAGCCTCACAAACGACTACGAGTACGATAAAAAATATACGGGTTGGGCGGCGTTGCAACGCACGATAGCCGACAAACTTATTTTTAGCAAATGGCGTGAAGCGATGGGCGGCGAAGTGCAAGGAATTGTGACAGGCGCGTCGCCTTGTCCTGCCAAAATGGCTCGGATTTTTTCGGCTGCGGGCATTCCGATTCGGGAGGGCTACGGCTTGACGGAATCCTCGCCCGGCATTTGTATCAATCGTTTTGAGCCGAATGGCGCAAAAATTGGTACGGTCGGACCTGTCCTCAACGGCATCGAAGTTATGATAGACCGCAGCGAGGGCGACTACCGAGAAGGCGAGGGCGAGGTGCTTTCCAAAGGACGGAACACGATGATGGGCTACTACAACAAGCCCGACAAAACGGAGGAATCTATCAAAATAATCGACGGCGAGCGTTGGCTTCGGACGGGCGACGTAGGGACTTTGACCGATGAGGGAAATGGCGTGCGGTTTTTGAAAATTACCGACAGAAAAAAAGAATTGCTCAAGACTTCAGGCGGAAAATACGTCGCGCCTGCTCCGATAGAGGGCAAATTCAAAGAAGATTTTTTGATAGAACAAATAATGGTGATAGGCGACGCACAAAAATTTGTGTCCGCATTCATCGTTCCCGCCAAAGAAGTGCTGAAAGAATGGTGCAACACACACGCCGTGGCTTGGACTTCGCTCGAAGACGCTATCGCGCACCCCAAAGTGCAGGCGCGCTATCAGGCGAGCTTGGACCGGTACAACCCAAATTTTAGCCACATCGAGCAAATTAAAAAATTCAAACTGCTAAACACCACTTGGGACGCAGTCAAAACCGACGGCACAGAAGCAGAGCTTACTCCGACGATGAAGCTAAAACGTCGAGTGATTCTTCAAAAATACAGCAAAGAAATCGAAGAAATGTATGGGTAAATAGTTTTTAGTTTTTAGTTTTTGCGGATAGCGTGTATTCAATCCTCAATATTTTCAAATATTACCATTCAATCTGGCGGCTAAAAGTCTTTCCGCTCGTATCTAATTTGTAGATATACGTTCCCGGCGGGAGATAGAAAGTTGCTGGATTGAATTGATAAGTGTAGCTTCCTTTTTCTTTGAACTCACTAAACATAGTGCGGAGCGTATGACCTGCCAAGTCCGTAATCGAAAGCCGCGTGATGCCTCGCTGTTGGATAGAGTATTTGATGGCGATGCTTCCCGCCGTTTGGCTCGGATTGTGACCAAGCAGCACATCGTTGGCATTGGAAGCAGTCGGCACAGAGGCGGTCGGCACCAAGTTCGGGATTGTGGGCATTGATTTTCCTATCACGAAGTCGGTGACAGTAGGGTCGGCGCAGAGCCAATCTTTCAAAACAGTAGCATAAACAGAACGGAAATCGGTGCTGAAAGCGGGATCGTTGTCGCCCGACGAAGGCAAAACGCTTGGTGCGCCAATCAACCCGTTGCCGAGTCCGTTGCCGAAAAGCATCATTGGTGCGCCTGTGCCATGGTCGGTGCCTTTGGAGTCGTTTTCGTAGAATCGCCGTCCAAACTCGGAGAAAGTCATTGCCAAAACCTTGTCGTCGTAGCCGCCTGCTTTGAGGTCTGCAAAAAACACTTTTACGGCTTCCGAAAGTTGGGTCATCAGCTTTGCGTGTTTGGTGGCTTGCATATCGTGGGTATCAAAACCGCCGATAGTGACCATGTATATTTTAGTCCCCAGATTTCCTTTGATGAGCCGAGCGAGGATACCAAGCTGTTCGCCCAAGTCGTTGTTGTTGGGGTAAGTGACTTGAGTTTTTCCTTTTCCGTAAGCATTTTTGATGGATTCCGAGTAGCGAAATGCACTATTAGCAACGCTGCGAGCGAAAGAAAGTTCCAATTCTTTGGGGGTGCTGTCGGCTGCTGTGGCATTGTAGAGCTGCCCCGTAGCAGCGATTTGATAAAATTCGGTCGGATTGCTCAACGACAAAGCCATATTTCCGACATCTGCACGGAAGATGAGGTTGGTCTGAACGCCAATCTGCAACGCAGGCGGCACGACGGGCGGCGTTTCCAAAAAAGAAGGAAGTTGACTTTCCAAAACGCGCCCTATCCAGCCCGTATTGACTTCTTTGTTGGCATCAGAGGCGGAAGCCCAAATATCGCTGGAGCGAAAATGCGAATAATTCGGACTCGGATAGCCGACATTGTGGATAACTTTCATGCGTCCTTCATTCCATGCGGCTTGCAGCGGAGCTGTGGTGAGCGGCATTCCGAACTGTCCGTTCAAAGCCCAAAGTCCAGATTCTTGGATAGCAATATTGGGTCGGCGGTCGTAATACACGTTGTTGAAGCGAGGAATAATCGTATTCAATCCATCGTTGCCGCCTTCCATTCGTATCAATACCAACACGCGGTCGCCACATTCGGAGGCATTGAGCGCAGCCAACAAAGGACTGGCAGAAAAGGCAGAAACAGGAAATTTTTGGAGCATTAAGGACGCTCCCAAAGCCGTCAAACCAGAGTTGGACAAGAAATCTCTGCGCGACCAGAGTTGGTGTTCGCGGTCGTGGGCTTCTCCGTGTTTGAGGCTGGCTCCGCGCCGCTCCTGATGGATTGATTTTTGATTCATATAAAAATTAAATTTTATTTGCTCGCAAAAGAAAAATTATTGTAGCGTAGGCAGCCGCGCACGCGAAGTTTGTTTTTACATCACCTGATATTCGGGCAGCCGCACTAAATAGGAGAGCAAGTTGGTGACTTGTTTGGGTGCTTCGTCCCAATCCAAACTCCAAGTACCTTCCACAAAATAATGTTCGGGGATACCGTCCTTAAAGTATTGCACGGCTACTGCAAGATGCTC
>JAYWGG010000367.1:0-10712 GCA_043778415.1 Saprospiraceae bacterium | reverse complement strand
TCGTGAGTTTCAATGCAGACTTTTTGGGAACTTGGATTTCTCCAGTCGAGTTTGCTGCGCAATATTCAGAAAATAGAAAAATAAATACGGCGGAATTGAAAGAAGCGAAAATGTCGCGTCACATTCAAGTCGAAAGCAATATGTCTTTGACGGGTTCTAATGCCGACAACCGTATTTTGGTTCGCCCGTCCGAGCAAGGCGCGGCAATCGCTACCTTGCACAACGAAATAGCGGCATTGACAGGCGGTGTGAGTATTTCGGCACCAAAAGTGAATGAAAAAGCGGCGGCAGCTTTCAAAAAAACTGCCAAAGAATTGCTCGAAAATAAAGGAAAATCGCTCGTCATAAGCGCATCAAACAATACAGGCGAACAGATTTTAGTCAATAAAATCAATCAAATGTTGGGCAATTATGGCGAAACGATTGACTTCGCAGCAGCTTCTTTGCAACGTCAGGGTTCGGACAGTGATTTCCAAAATTTTGTGAAAGAATTGGAAAGCGGCAGCGTTAGCGCAGTCATCGTGATGGATGCAAATCCGGCTTTCGACGCGCCCAATCCAGAGAAATTTAAAGCAGCTTTTGCGAAAGCAGCACTGAAAGTTTCTTGCGCAATGGCGATGGACGAAACAACAACAATTTGTGACTATGCAGCTCCGACCAATCACGGACTCGAAGCGTGGGGCGACGCAGAGCCAAAGCGCGGACATTACAGTTTGATTCAGCCGACTATTGCGCAGCTTTTCAAAACTCGTCAAGCCGAGCAAAGCCTCCTGACGTGGTGCGAAAGTCCCAATCTGAAAACAACTTCAGACCAACCTTATTTTGATTACTTGAAAGAAAATTGGCAGAAAAGTTTGTTCCCGACCCAAAAACGCTTCGCATCTTTCCAAACTTTTTGGGACAGTTGCTTGCACGACGGCGTTTATACAGTTGCGACAGCAGCAAAAAATCCTGCGTTCAGTGCAGACATAAGCAGCGTGCAAATCGCCGCACCTTCCACCAACGAATTAGAAATATCTATATACGAAACCGTCAATATCGGTATCGGACAACACGCCAATAATCCTTGGCTGCAAGAGATGCCCGACCCGATTATGCGCACCGTTTGGGGCAATTATTTGAGCGTTCCTATCAACTGGGACGGCGTAAATAATTTCGACGGTTTCAAAAAATTGAACGACGGCGACAAGGTAGAAGTCGAAATCAACGGCGTGAAAAAAACCTGCATCGTCGTCCGCCAGTTCGGTCAGATGCAAGGAACTGTGGCTATCGGATTGGGTCACGGACGTGAAGTAGTCGGAGCAGCTGGCAGAAATGTTGGAACAAACGTAGGTTCTTGGCTTTCAGTGAACAGCGAAGGCAACACACAGTATTTTGCTACCGATGTGAAAATGACAGGTCGCACAGGCACAGATGATATTTTCGCTTGCGTCCAATACCACCACACGATGGGTGTGACGGGCATAGACACCGAAACCAATCAGGAAATTAATGTAGATGAAAAAGCGTTGGGTTACAAAGGCTATCAAGGTTCTTTGACCAAACGTTCTATCATTCACCATGCGCACATCGACGAAGTTGAGAAGTTCGTAGAAGAACTCAAAGAGCAGCGCACGGAGTTCAAAGACCTTAATTCCAAGTCTTTGTATCCCGGTCACGATTATAAATACACACTCGGACACCACTGGAATATGTACGTTGATTTGAACGCCTGTACGGGCTGCGGCTCTTGCGTGGTGGCTTGTATGGCTGAAAATAACGTTCCCGTAGTAGGAAAGCGTGAGGTGCATCGCCACCACGAGATGACGTGGTTGCGGATTGATAGATACTACTATGGCGATGTCGAAAATCCAAGCGTCGTTTATCAGCCTTTGATGTGTCAGCATTGCGACAGTGCGCCGTGCGAAAACGTTTGTCCAGTAGCTGCCACCAATCACAGCAGCGAAGGACTCAACCAAATGACTTATAACCGTTGCATCGGTACTCGCTATTGCGCCAACAACTGTCCGTATAAAGTGCGTCGTTTCAACTGGTTGGACTATACCAACGCCGATATGTTTGCGTGGAACGAAAACGCTATCAACGGCGAAGATAAAAACGGACTTCCTTTCTACGGCGATAATTTGACTCGTATGGTTTTGAACCCAGACGTGACAGTTCGCTCGCGCGGGGTTATCGAAAAATGCAGTTTTTGTGTCCAAAGGATTCAAGAAGGCAAATTGACTGCCAAACGCGAAGCTCGTCAGTTGCGCGAAGGCGATGTAAAAACCGCCTGCCAAACGTCCTGCCCGACAGGAGCGATTACTTTCGGAGATAGAAACAATAAAGAAAGTTTAGTGTCGCAGCGAATCGTTTCGCCGTTGGTGTATCAGGTTTTGGAGGAAGTAAACGTCCGCCCGAATGTCAATTATACCGCAAGAATTCACAACAGAGAAGAAAAATTTAGCTAAGGATAAAAAATAAAAAATATGAGTGCAGTAGTATCATCGGTAAGATTACCTTTAATTGAGGGCAACAAAACTTACCATCAAATTACGGAAGACATTTGCGCCCCCACAGAGCGGGTGCCGAGTAAATCATGGATTGTGGCGTTCATTGTGTCCGTCATTTTCTTGGGTTTGTACTTTTTTAGCGTCACTTGGACGATTTGGGTCGGTATTGGCTCATGGAACCTGAACCGAACTATCGGTTGGGGTTGGGACATTACCAATTTCGTCTGGTGGGTCGGTATCGGTCACGCAGGAACACTCATTTCTGCCATCTTGTTGCTTTTTAGACAAAAATGGCGGACGGGTGTGAACCGAGCTGCGGAGGCAATGACTATTTTTGCGGTCATTTGTGCGGGACAGTTTCCGCTGCTCCACATGGGACGAATTTGGATGGGATTTTTTATTTTTCCTTACCCGAACACGCGCGGACCACTCTGGGTGAATTTTAATTCGCCGTTGTTGTGGGACGTTTTTGCTATTTCGACCTACTTCACGGTATCGTTGTTGTTTTGGTACACAGGTTTAGTTCCCGATTTTGCTACCGTGCGCGACAGAGCGAGCGGCAAGCGCAAAAAAGTATATAATTTTCTTTCTTTCGGCTGGACAGGTAGCGCAAAACACTGGCAGCGTTGGGAATCCCTATCGTTGGTTTTGGCTGGACTTTCCACTCCGTTGGTACTTTCTGTGCATACGATAGTAAGTTTTGACTTTGCTACGTCTGTTATTCCGGGCTGGCACACGACTATTTTTCCGCCGTATTTTGTTGCGGGAGCGATTTTTTCTGGCTTCGCAATGGTTTTAACCTTGATGTTGATAGCTCGAAAAGTATTGAACTTGGAAGAATACATCACGCTCGAACACATCGAATCCATGAACCGTGTCATACTTTTGACGGGAACAATCGTCGGAGTTGCGTACCTCACGGAGCTTTTCATCGCTTGGTATTCAGGATATGTTTACGAACAATTTGCATTTTACAACCGTGCGTTGGGACCTTATTGGTGGTCATACTTCGGTATGATGTCTTGTAATGTGCTTTCGCCGCAAATATTTTGGGTAAAAAAATACCGCCGCAATGTCACACTCACGTTTATAATGTCTATTTTCATCAATATCGGAATGTGGTTTGAGCGTTTTGTAATTATCGCCACCACTTTGGCGCGAGATTATTTGCCATCAAGTTGGAGTTATTATTCCCCGAGTTGGGTAGAAATATGTGTATTTTTGGGTTCTTTGGGTTTGTTTTTCACTTGCTTTTTGATTTTCGCCCGCGTTGCGCCAGTAGTCGCCATCGCCGAAGTAAAAAGTATCTTGAAAGCTGCAGGCGACCAGTACATTGGACCCAATGCCGTACACTCACATCATCACGATGAACATGAAGTGGTTCAAATCGCAGGCAATCACGATGACAACGGCGGAAGCCACCACTAAATGATAAGCGTGGGCAAGTGTGTTAGGCTATTAAAAATAACCGAAAGCGAGATAGAGTTGGATTTAGGAACGTAAGTCTTTTTACGATGAAAAATAAAAAATATTTGTCGTCGGCAATCGGAATTTTGTTACTCATGCAAGTAGCTTTTTACAATGGCTATCCGCTCGTAACTTCGGACTCTGGTGCTTACATCAATCACGCTTTTTTGTGGAGCGTACCGCTTGACAGACCAGTTTTTTATTCGATGTTCATTTTTTTTAGCAGTCTTCATCTTTCGCTTTGGCTCACAGTTTTTGTGCAATGTGCGATTTTTGTTGCGCTATTTAGATTGCTTTTGAGTTCGATTATTTCAAAAAATGAAGTTTTTTTTGAAGCATATTTTTTGGGCTGTACTTTTATTTTGGCATTTTTTACTGGACTTTCATGGTGTTTGTGTCAAATAATGCCAGATATTTTTACATTGATTGGCGTTTTGTGTTTCGCTATCATTTTGTTGCAAAAAGAAAAAACGGCGAGTAAGAAAAATATTTTTCTGATAGCATTATTTGTTTTTTCAGAATGTTGTCACAACTCGAATTTGCTTACTTTTTTGGGATTAGCCGTTGGAACGAGTCTATTTTGTTTGTTTTTTTATAAAAATTTATACAAAAAAAGTCTAATTTTAATAGGATTTTCTCTATCTGCTTGGTTTTTTGTGCCAACCGTACATTGGGTTTTGGGTGGAGGTTTTACGTTAAACAGTCGGAGCAATCATTTTTTGTTTGCCAAAATGGTAGAAAACGGTCTTGCGAAAGATTTTTTGTACGAAAATTGCAGCAACAACGAGTATAAAATGTGTGCTTTCAAAGACCAGTTGCCAACCGATGCCATGCAATTTTTGTGGGACGAAAACAGCCCTATGATGAAAACAGGTGGTTGGGACGCAAACACGCAGGAATATCAGAATATTTTGAAGAAAATAGTTACAAGTCCAGATTATTTGTGGCGATTTGTAAAAAAATCGGCGGTTGCAACGGTTAAGCAACTAAATAAAATTCATATCGGCGACGGACTGAATGCGCATACTGAAAACTCAAACCCGTTTTGGAAAATTCAGCAGCATTTTGGACGTGAATTGCCGCTTTATACCACTGCAAAGCAATATCAAAGTAAATTAGAATTTAGTGACATCACTTTTCGTCAGTTATTTTTTAATTCGCTTTGTTTTATTTTGTTACTTTGGTTGATGTATAGAGTTGGTTTAGCAAGTTTCGACAAGGAAGATTATTTTATTTTTCTAATATGCATTTTGGCAATCATTTTGAACGCCTTTGCGACGGGAGCTTTAGCGAATATTTTAGCGCGGCTACAAGGGAGAATTATGATATTGTTTCCTATCGTTTCGCTTCTGATGCTGATAAAATATAGGAAGTTTTTAGTAGAAAAAGCATAATTTTGTTTGGATTTTAAAAGGTAATAAGAAATTGTATTTTCAATATAAATATATATGAGAAGTTTAAATAAAGAAGTATTGTTCGGACTCTACAACGACGAAACCGAACTTTTGGCAGCCGTCCAAAGAGCAAATGTGGAGCATTTGGACATCATGGACGTTTATACGCCTTTCCCTGTGCATGGGCTCGACCCTTTGCTCGGCTTGGAAGAGTCGCGCTTGCACCAAGCGGGTTTCGTCTATGGTCTGACGGGAACGCTGACCGCTTTTGGCTTTATGACGTGGGTTTTTACTCGCGATTGGCCCATTATTTTCGGCGGAAAACCGTATTGGTCGGTGCCAGCTTTCATTCCGATTACTTTCGAGCTAACGGTTTTGTTTGCAGCTATCGGAATGGTGGTCACCTTTTATACCGTCTGCGGTATGGGACCGGGTATTTCCAATCCTACGTTAGACGACCGTATTACGGACGATAAATTTTGCGTAGCTTTCGATACCAACGGTTTGGACGCTGCGCAAGTAGATAATTTACGCGGATTTTTTGCTCGCACGCGCGCAGCAGAAGTCAATATGAAGTCTATTTAAGAAATGCGTCTAAAATAAACTACCCATTTACTCAAATAAATTGAGTATTTTATTTTTATTCATTCCAAAAAGACTTCGTAAGGCTTTTTTTTAAGAAAAATTGTTTTTATTTTTATGTCAATTATTAAAATGAAAAATAGTAGTTTAATATTTCTCTTTTTGGGTAGCACGATGGTTGCTACTTCATTTTCGGCTTGCGGACCTGCGGGCGGAAAATCTGCTGGACACGAGTATATCCCCGATATGGCGCACTCGGTGGCTTATGAAGCAAACGTCATGGACGACTACAAGCGCAACCACTGGGACGCTGCGAGTACCAAGTCGCTCAAAGAGCTTTCTACGCCCCACAAACCTGTGGCAGGAACTGTCGCGCGCGGATATGCGGGAATTTCGATGGCGGGCGATTATCTTGCGCAAGCGGAAATGATGAAAGACCTTAAAGGACAAAAATCTTTGCAGGAAATCTCTGTTCCCGTCAATGGAAGTGTACCGTATTATTATGCGGACACCGAAGATGACCGCAAGCGAGCAATCGCCGAAATCACTAAAAATCCCTACCCAATCACCAAAAAAGGTTTGGCAAAAGGAAAGGAACTTTATAACGTTTTTTGTGCCATCTGCCACGGCGAAAAAGGTATGGGAAATGGATATTTGTACGAAAGTCCAGTAGCAAAATATCCTGCTGCTCCCGCCAATTTGGTTTCTGATGACTTGATAGGCTCGTCCGAAGGTCGCTATTACCACGCTTTTATGTATGGAAAAAACGTAATGGGTGCCTACAAGGACAAGGTCAGCTACGAGGAACGCTGGCAAGTAATCCACTATATTCGCGCACTACAAGCGGCGAGCAAGACGCTGAAATACGACGAAACCGAAAATACACTCAACCAATCGGGCGTTCCGTACTCCAAGATTGTTGCTTCGATTAGTCCAGCATCTGCGGCGACAGTGGCGGTGGTAGAGAAAAAAGTAGAAAAAAAATAATAACATCAAATCAATATTTTTCTGTAAAATACAGAAAAATTAATTGCTAAATTTTAACTTTTTCCTGCCGCAAAGTCAGGATTTTTGTAAAATAAAAAATTATGAATCAGTTTGTATTTGAAACAAAACAGCGAAATCTTTTCTTTGGCATGATGGCTTTGGGAGTGCTGTGTATGATATTGACGTTTGTTGGCGACGATGCTTTGCATACTCGTTTTTGGTCCAATTTTTTACACAACTCGCTGTTTTTTACGGGGATAGCTTTTACTGCGGTGCTTTTTTATTGCGCCCAAATCATTGCGTATTCGGGTTGGATAACGGTTTTTAAAAGACTTTGGGAGGCTGCGTCGCAGTTTCTGATAGTTGGTTTGGTACTCATGGGAGTTATCGTGGCTGGAGTTTGGGGACATTTTCACCATCTTTACCATTGGGCGGACGCTCCGGAAGTCATAAAAGACGAAGTTTTGCGCCACAAAGCAGCCTTTTTGAATCCAGTTTGGTACACAGTAGCTACTTTTGTCTTCGGCGGAGCTTGGTATTTTTGGGCAGCCAAAATGCGTAAAATCTCTATCGAGCAAGATGAGTACGGCACGACGGAGTACAAACCGTATTACAAATCAAAAGTTTGGGCGGCAGCTTTTTTGCCGATAGGCGGATTCACGAGTGCGGCAGTCATCTGGCAGTGGGTAATGTCGCTCGACGCACACTGGTACAGCACGATGTTTGCGTGGTACACGACTATCAGTTGGTTGGTGACGATGATTGCGTTCACTATTTTGTTGATAATTTACTTAAAATCAAAAGGATATTACCAAGAAATCACGCGAGAACACTTGCACGATTTAGGAAAATATATGTTTGCGTTCAGCGTATTTTGGACGTATTTGTGGTTTTCACAGTTCATGTTGATTTGGTACGGAAACATCGGGGAGGAAACAGTTTACTTCCAAAACCGCATGGATAATTATCCAGTTCTGTATTGGGGCAACTTATTGATGAATTTTGTGTTACCATTCTTAATATTATTGCGCAACGACACAAAGAGAAAATATGGCTCTTTGATATTCACGGCATCGTTGATATTCTTTGGTCACTGGTGGGACTTTTTCCAGATGGTAAAACCCGGAGCTTTGCACACCGCTCACGAAGCGATTGCCAAAATGTCACCAGCAGTAGTTGGTGGCACGGAGGAGGCAGCCAAGCACGGCGCGGAGTTTTTGATGGGATTCACGATTCCGGGCTTGTTGGAAGTCGGCACATTCGTAGGTTTCATTGGTTTGTTTTTGTATGTGATGTTTCACAACTTAACCAAAGCAGGATTAGTACCTAAAAATGATCCATTTTTGGCAGAAAGTTTGCAACACCATGTTTAAGGAATGAAGAAAAAATAAGTAGTCTATTTTAGACGCGTTCCCAATCAACTTGTTGAGAACAGGATGTTTTGTGATAAATTAGAAATTGAAGCCAGTTAGCTTATTTTTAATTTATCTAAATAATAAAAATTCAATAAAACAATAGATTATTTTGTCGAACAGGACTAATTTTGTACCTGAAATCATACCTTTCGATTTATTAAAATATAATAATTAAAAATGACAGCTTTAATCGTAATTTTGTGTTTGGTGTTAGTGGCTATCGTCATCGTGCAGATAGCAAGAGCAACCGAGTTAGCCTCCAAAATCAGGGGTGAGGAAGAAGCCCAGCGCGCCAGTGATTACTGGAACTCTCGCATCGGAATCGGCTTTGTGGTACTTTTTTTGGTAGGTTGCATTTGGTCAGCTTTGCACTATCAAAACGTTATGTTGGGTTACGGACCACACGAAGCAGCCTCCGCACACGGCGGCTCTTTGGATAGACTATTCAATGTAACCTTGTTTTTCACGGGCATTGTGTTCGTACTTACTCACATTGCATTGTTTTGGTTTGCTTACAAATATCGCGGACAAAAAGGACGCGTAGCACTTTTCATGCCTCACGACAACCGTTTGGAAATGATTTGGACAGCTATTCCGGCGGTCGTCATGACTTTTTTGGTAGTCGGCGGCTTGCAAGCGTGGAATACCGTAATGGCTGATGTGAAGCCAAACGAAGAAGTTATTGAAATCGAAGCTACTGGATACCAATTCGCTTGGGCAATTCGTTATCCAGGAGTTGATAATAAGTTGGGAACAAAGGATTACAAAAAAATATCTCCGACCAACGACATTGGACAGGACTGGACAGACAATAAAAACTGGGACGACTTCAAACCAACTGAAATCGTGTTGCCAGTCGGCAAAAAAGTCCGCGTGCGTGTCACTGCGAGAGATGTGTTGCACAATTTCTTTTTGCCACACTTTAGGGTAAAAATGGACGCAGTGCCGGGAATGCCGACATATTTCGTGTTCACACCCATCAAGACCAGTGAGGAATACAGACAAGAGCTGCGCAAATACGACGAATACAACGAACCGAATGACCCAAAGGAACCAGACGGCAAAAAACGCTGGGAAGCATTTACCTACGAGTTGGCTTGTGCGGAGCTTTGCGGGAAAGGGCATTTTAGTATGAGAGTTCCCGTAAGAGTGGTTTCAGAAGATGAGTACAAAGCGTGGATGAAAGAACAAAAACCAGCGTACTCAAACATTCGTAATACAGACGATGACCCGTTCAAAGGCCAAGCGTTGCCGATAGACCCGAAGGAAGAGGTCAAGCCAGACAGCACAGCATCGCCGAAAGTAGTCGCAACCGCAGCTCCAGCAATTCCTGCTGCTGCACCGACTCCAGCAAAAAAATAATTTTTCGATACTTCGGAAAAACAATTCATAGAAAATTTTGTATTTTATAGATACACCTATTTTGGTAAAAGATTTTAATTTTTAATTAGCATGGCTACTCTAACAGCAACCACAGCTCCGACTAAGGAGGAAAAATTAATCCAAGAATATGGTTTTGAAGACCATTTCCACGACCATCATCATGGCGACAAATATCAGTCGAACTTCGTGACGACTTATATTTTTAGCCAAGACCATAAGATGATTGCCAAACAATTCCTCATCACAGGTATGATGTGGGCGTTGATTGGCGCGGGAATGTCTATCATTTTTCGCTTGCAACTCGGTTTTCCAGAAGAAAGTTTGACATGGCTCAAACCTCTGTTGGGAAAATGGATAGTAGTGAATGAAGCGGGAATAGGAACTTTAGCACCTGAATTTTACTACGCCTTGGTAACGATGCACGGTACAATCATCGTGTTCTTTGTACTTACGGCTGGTTTGAGCGGTACGTTTAGCAACCTTCTTATTCCGCTACAAGTCGGCGCGCGCGATATGGCATCGGGCTTTCTGAATATGTTGTCATATTGGTTCTTCTTTTTGTCGAGTCTATTGATGTTCATATCTCTATTTATATCAACCGGTCCGTTCGCTGGTGGCTGGACGGCGTATCCGCCGTTATCTGCGTTGCCGCAAGCGATGTCGGGTTCGGGTGCAGGTATGACGTTGTGGATACTAAGCCTTACTTTTTTCGTCGTATCAGTACTATTAGGTGGTATTAATTATATCACAACAGTATTGAACTTACGCGCAAAAGGTATGACGATGTTGCGTATGCCGCTAACAATATGGGCGTTTTTTATTACGGCTGTATTGGGTTTATTGTCGTTTCCTGTGTTGGTATCGGGTTTTTTCTTGTTGCTTTTCGACCGTTCGATGGGTACAAGTTTCTACCTCAACGAAATATATATTGGTGGACAAGCCTTAGACCATGTAGGCGGTAGTGCAATTTTGTACCAACACTTATTTTGGTT
>JAYWGG010000366.1:0-3491 GCA_043778415.1 Saprospiraceae bacterium | reverse complement strand
GGCTGGCAAATTAGGCAACAAATCGGGCGAAGGCTTTTACCTGCACTCCCCCGAAAATAAAACTTTGACCGTCCGTAAAAGTAATAGAATGGTTGGTTAAATATGGCAAAAAATAAACTGAACAGCAAAGTAACTGACTTTTTGGACGAGCTAAATCATTCATTCAGAAAAGAAATCGAAGCGTTGCGAATTTATATTCTATCGGCAAACGATAATCTGACCGAAAATATAAAATGGAAAGGACCAAATTACAGTTTCGACGACTAATATAGAAATACAATACGAATACAACCACTGACGATAAAACAAATTCAAATTATTTTCCATTGAGGGGCAAAAAAACAGGAGCAACCTAAAGATAAATTAATTGACTTATATTCCAAATTCTTAATTTGGAGAGAAAATTACAGAGCGGTTGCGTCATTTAAAAATTTGCAAGACATTGAAAATGGGAAAGATGAATTGGCAAGCATCGTCACAAAATGGATAAATGCGACTAAATAAGATAACGAATCGCTGATAAAATTTTTGAAATATTATTTAATCTCTTCAAATAGTTGTTCGCATTGAATTCCAAACTCGTTGGGCTCTCCAATATCTTTATTTATTGAGTATGAACAGAGGAAACATTTCGCCATCTCAACTGATAGTGAATTATCAGAATACCGAGAAATGCCGAATGTTAAAAGTGAGACAGTCCCACAACAAGGGCAAGTACGAATTTTATGTCCCTTACCCGAAGTAATTCTTAACCATGCTTCACAAATTGCTAAATCCCTTAAAGGTTTATTGATTTTTTCTTCTATTCTATTCCTACAGTTAATATCTCCGCCTGCTTCAAACATTTGTAATGGATTTTCTAACGATGCCCTGCCTAATTCTTTGAGATGATTAATTTTTTTTAAGCGATTATTCGCCAAATTTGGATTGTCGAAAGGACTTTCCTCCAACCTAATATCGCTCAACTCTTTGATAACATTTACGTTGCAATGAGTTTTTCTATTTAACGCTAAGGTATTTTCTTCAATTTCAAATACTTTATTTATTATTGGAATGACGTAGTTAATCATTAGTAATTCATAAGCATAACGTGCGAGGATTTTGTCGCCTAAATGAATAATTTCGTTTCTTTGATATGATAATTGTTCTAATGCATCTTTGAAGTTAAGTATAAAATGATATTTAGTATGAACTTTGAACTCATTAGAAATTATGCTATCATTTTCAATTAAAGACAAAAGTCGAGTAAGTTTATGCCCAAAGTCAATTGTTTTATCGCTATTTTGAGGTATTTTATCCCACTTATTAGCTATTGCGTTTACTAAATCAATCTCTTTATTAAGTTTTCCGTAAAGCAAAATCGGATTTATTTTATACAAAATGTGATTGAGATAATGTTCAAAAAATAGATGGATAAAAATAATTGAGCTATAGGCAGTTGTAATAAAATCGTGGTCAATAGCAATGGTCAAACTATCTTTGTCTTGTCCCTCAAAGGTGCCAGAAACAGAATTTTTATCAACCTTTTCTTCAAAATAACAAAATCTACCCGTTTTATTGAACGGTTTAAAAGTCCCAAAGTAATTTTTCAATCCCAACCTCAACATCGTAAATTTAGCATCAGGTGAAATAAAATTTTTATCGGTTATAATGTTGTGAAGGTTCTCTTTGAAGTAATCTTTCTTTTTGTTATGATTGTTCTTTGCCATATATAATACGTTAAGAAATTAATGTTAAAATTCTGGGGTGCCAAAAAAGTTCTTACACCTTTCGAGGGAAATTTAGCCACTTATTTAATAAAAATAATTTTCGCGATAGCCGAATATTTTCAAACTCAAACCCCCCTAACAATTTCTAAAATTCGCCACTCGCTTCTCGATAAACGCCGCCGCGCCCTCTCTAAAATCCTCACTTTCGGCAGTTTTGCCAAAAGATTGCACCTCAAAGTCGAAGCCTTCGACCGTTTTGTCAAAAAACGCATTCACCGCAGCGATGCACTGCGCGACGGCTATCGGACCTTTTGCAGCAATTTTTTCAATCAATTCTACCGCTTTCGCAACCTCCTCCCCTACGAGAACGACGTGGTTGAGCAAGCCCAACTGCAAGGCTTCGGAGGCAGAAAGTAGGTCGGCGGTGAGCAAAAGTTCCATCGCTTTCGTTTTTCCGATGAACTGAATCAGGCGTTGCGTGCCGCCGTAGCCGGGGATAATGCCAAGATTGACTTCGGGCTGCCCAAATTTTGACCGCTCGGTCGCCACTCGCAGATGGCAAGCCATCGCCAACTCGCAGCCGCCGCCGAGCGCAAAGCCGTTGATAGCAGCTACGACGGGCTTCGAGAATCGCTCGATGAGAAAAAAAGTGTCCTGCCCGTACTTCGAGAGTGCCGTCGCCGAGTTTTGGTCGAGCGCGAGAAACTCCTTGATGTCCGCGCCCGCCACAAACGCCTTGTCGCCAGCTCCTTTGATTATGATGCCTTTTAGGTCGCTTCGCAAAGGCGCGTCTTCGGTAAAAAAATGGTTCAACTCCCTGAAAGTCAGTTGATTAAGTGCGTTCAAGGCTTTTTCGCGATTGATAGTTAGGAGCAAAATTCCGTCCGCACGTTGCTCGATGAGAATATTTTGGTAGTCCATAAAAAAGAAAAAATTATATTTTTGTAGAAATTATTTGCGCAAAAATAACGCTTTTCGGAGGCTTCTTGTGTTACCTTCGCCATAATTATTTTTCTTCGTTCCAAACATCGAAATTCCAAGCAGCACCATGTTTTTTTCTGTCATAATTTGTACTTTTCGGCGAGCGGAGTCGCTTCGCCAAATGCTCCAAACTGTTGTCAATCAATCATTTAAGTCATCTGATTTTGAGATAATTGTCGCCGACAACAACAGCGGCGATGCGACGGCGGCAGTCGTGCGGCATTTTGCGGATAATTATCCGCGTCACAGCATCAAATATTGTTTGGAGACTCGACAAGGAGGTTCTTTTGCGCGCAACGCTGGCGCAAAATTAGCTGTGGGCGAAATCCTTATTTTCTTTGACGACGATGTATTGGTCGCCGAAAATTACCTGCAAAGTGCGGCTGATTTTTTTCCAAAAAACACAGATGTCGGAGCGGTCGGAGGCAAAATTGTACCCAAATATTTACCGCATGGCGTGCCGCCCGACTGGATGCACAGCTTGATGGAGTCGCTGGCAGGAAAATTTGATGTCGGAAATCATGTCACAATATTGGATAAAAAGTTTCCTTTTGAGGGAAATGTCGCTTATCGAAAAGCAGATTTTGAGGCGGTCGGAGGTTTTGACGCTGCCATAGCGGGCGTGATAGACGAAAAAAGAGTGTCTGGCGAAGGTAAAGATTTGATATTTAGAGTCCGCAAGTCGGGCAAAAAAATTGCTTATCACCCCGAAATGCAAGTGTTTCACTGCGTGAATAGCGATGAATTGAGTGCGCGCTTCGACAATATTACGACTGGTATCGGTAGAGGTGAATTTGCACG
>JAYWGG010000365.1:0-3498 GCA_043778415.1 Saprospiraceae bacterium | reverse complement strand
TATTTAGGCGTTCATCTTCGCCCGTATAGGTTTGGTTGAGTTGAAAAATATTGAATCTGATGCCTTGTTGGGCAGCCACATCGCCTTCGATTTGAATGTCGGAGGCTTGCCATTTGGAGTGCCAAGCAGCAGCTTGCTCGGCGAGCATTTTGTCAAATCCTTTCTCAAAAACAGCCTTCAAAACCTTTTCGCAGCGTTTGGCTAACTTATCTTTGGGGTAATTTTCGGACGAAATATTAGCACCAAATTTATAAATTACCGTCGCCTCCCCTTGCTTGCATTTGAAGTCGGAAGAGCAAGAAATATACTTTTCGGTTTTGACTCTGGCGGACTCAAATTCTACATTTTTTTCGTTTTGAGTGACATAAAATTTCATACCCGTACAGACCTGAAACTCTGTCTTTTTGGTTTCTACCAACACATATCCAGACCTGCGTTTTACTTTTTTATCAATTTCTATCCAAAATTTTTCATCAAAATTAGCATCTTCGTTTTGAATATCGGCATCTACGTAGGCGGTGATGGTCAAAATTCCCGAAAAATCTACGGGCGTAATACTGTACCGAATCGCAGCCGCTTCGTCATCAACGATGCTGCAAAAACGTTTAGAATTTACTTTCAAAGTCTTGCCTTTGGGAGTAATCGCCGTAAAAGAACGCTCCAAAAAACCATCTTTCATATTCAGAACACGCTGAAAATCAAGGACTTGACAGGTCGCCAAGTCCAAAATCTCGCCATCAACTTCTACATCTATTCCGCCCCAGTTGGGCGCGTTCAGCACTTTGGCAAAATACTCTGGATAACCGTTTTTCCACCAACCAACGCGCGTTTTGTCGGGATAATAAACGCCAGCCACATAATTTCCGAGCAAAGTTTCGCCTGAATATTTTTCTTCAAAGTTCGCTCTGTGTCCCATTCGACCATTGCCCAAGCTGAAAATACTTTCCGAAATCTTGTTAAATTCGTGATGAAATCCTCGCTCAATAACACACCATTCATCGTGTTCGATATAATTTTTCATCTATCTTAAAATTATTTTTTATTTTTATTTTTATTAAAATTGTGACAAAAATATTATTTCGTCAAATGGCGGATAATTCCTTCTATTGTTTGGTTCTCGAAGGACGAAATTACCCAATGCGCATCGGGCAAAATGTCCGCCTGCCCTACACCGACCGCTCGAAAACCGCCAGCAATAGCCGCCTCTATACCTTTTTCGGCATCTTCAAAGACCACTATTTCGTTGGATTCGTAGCCCAACAACTCCGCTCCTTTCAGAAAAACTTCTGGGTCAGGCTTGCTTTTAGTCGTCATATTTCCATCTACGACCACATCAAATAAATCGTACAATTCAATTTTTTTTAATATTTTTACTGCATTTTTACTTGCTGAACCCAATCCTATTTTTATGTTTTCTTTTTTTAAAGAATATAAAAATAAAAGAACTCCGGGTAAAATTTCAGATGAATCTATGTGTTCGATGTATTCTAAATACCATTCATTTTTTTGGTCTGCCCAATGTAATTTTTCTTCTGCACTTAACGAAACGCCGCCCAAGGCAAGGATTAAGTCCAAAGATTCGGTGCGACTTACGCCTTTGAGTTTTTCATTTTCGGCTTCTAAAAGGTCAAAACCCAATCCGTTGCACAGCTTTTTCCACGCTTGATAGTGATATTTTGCAGTATCAACGATGACTCCGTCCAAGTCAAAGATACAAGCACGCAGATTTTTTTTGTCCATTTTAGTCTTAATATGCTGATTATCAATTAATTAGAACCGTTTGTCCCAAATATTTTTTTTCGGTTGGTAAAGATAAGTGTAAAATTGACACTAATTGCGCGTCGAGTAAAAAAATATTTTAACTTTGTGTTAGAAGAACGTATCTAAAATAAATTACCCATTTTTTCTGCTAAATTACAATCAATTACTTCGTTATTTTTTCGTTTCAACGCTCTGCGTTGCACCTCTAAAATGCCTTGTTATTGATTCAATTTATTTGAAAAATTTTAGTACTTTATTTTTTCTTCATTCCTAAACTTAAAAAATGATCGAGAGGAGCGTAAAAAAATTTGTAGAAAGCCAAAAATTATTTTCTATTGACGACGACGTGCTGCTATTGGCAGTGAGCGGCGGCATAGATTCTATGGTTTTGATAGACATTGTGACAGCGTTGAAAGTTAGATTTTCGATTGCGCATTGCAATTTTCAACTGCGCGGTGAGGAGTCCGATGCCGACCAAAAGCTGGTGGCGAATACGGCGCAACGCTTGGGCGTACCATTTCACACTGTTAGTTTCGATACGGCTGCTTACAAAAAACAAGAAAAATTTTCTACCCAACAAGCGGCAAGAATTTTGCGCTACGAATGGTTGGAAAAAATCAGACAAGAGTTTGATTATCAGTACATTGCGACAGCTCACCACGCAGATGATTCGGTAGAAACATTCATTTATAATTTTAGTAAAGGCTGCGGTTTGAAGGGATTGCTCGGCATTGCTCCCAAAAATAATCGCATCATTCGTCCGTTTTCGGAGATAACAAAAAGACAAATTTTGGATTTTGCAGACGAACATAAGACAGATTTTCGAGAAGATGCGTCTAATATTTCAGACGATTACACACGAAATAAAATTCGGCATCACGTCACGCCAGTTTTACAAACAATAAATCCACAATTTTCGGAAACCAGTGTGGATAACTTTCAGCGGTTGCGAGATGCGTATTTCCTGATGAACGAAGCTATTAAAAAATTGGAGCAAGAATTTGTAAAAAAAAATTCACAACAGACTGTTATTCAGTTAGATAGCTTGAAAAAAAATCCTGCGTCCGCTACCCTACTCTTTCACTTTTTAGAGCCTTTTGGTTTCAACAATCAACAAACTGAACAGATGTTGATAACTCCGAACAACGGTGCAGAATTTTATTCCGTCGCCCACAAAGCAATCGTGGATAGAGGAAATTTGTTGGTACAGTCCAATAATGCGCCGTCGGGAATGATTTATGAGATTAAGGAAGATGATACGCTGTTTCGCTGTTCCGAATTTTATTTGGCAGCGATGATTTTTGAAAACAACGGTCTTGCTTTCGAGGAAGACCCTTTTTCGGCTTGTTTGGACTTGGACAAACTTCAATTTCCGTTGCTCGTAAGACATTGGCAGTCAGGCGATTATTTTACTCCGTTGGGCATGAAAGGGAAAAAGCAGAAGTTGCAAGATTTTTTTTCTAACCAAAAATTATCTAATTTCGAGAAAGAAAAAGTTTGGATTTTGGAGTCCGATGGAAAAATTGCTTGGGTTATTGGGTATCGGATAGATGAGCGGTTTAAGATTACGAACACAACTCAATCGGTCTGCAAAATTAAATTTGGCGACTTGACAAAATAAAAAAATTGCTCCAAAATGTCACATTTTGAAGCAATTTCTTTATTTATCCCTAATCCAACAAAAGATTATTTCTTGACAAATTTATTCGTAATCTCTTTATTTCCGTCTTGAAGTTT
>JAYWGG010000364.1:0-10851 GCA_043778415.1 Saprospiraceae bacterium | reverse complement strand
TAATATTCCATCTAATTTTTTTTTGTGCGCTCCAACAAATAGGATTTGCACAATATCTAAAAATCGTAGCAACCGACATAGACTATGTTAGCGATACGGTCGTAATACAGTACAATAATAATGCGACCATTGGACTCGACCCAAGCAAGGGAGAGGTTGATTTGACCAATATCCCGATTACAACTGAAAAATATCTCAGAATTCGACAGCGCGACTCTGCTCATTTTAGCTGTCTGTACCAACTTCATCAAGATTCTGTGGGCTATCAACCTATCTATTTTCCAGTTAGTTTTGATTCTCGCATCAACAAGCGAAAACCAATAGCCGATAATTTGGCAAATAGAAGTTTTGAAATCAACTGCGGCGATAGAGATGTTTATTACATATTGATGTATTCCAACCAAAACATAAAGGATATTATTGAAAGAATAGATGTTATCACCGAATGTTCGCCTGTCACGCACGACCAACTTTGGGCTGCCGTTGGAACACATTGCGGAGCTACTTCACTGACTACAAAAATTAGCGGACTGCATATTACGTTCAAAAATAGTATTTTCACAGCGATAGACGACGTGACAAATACAGAAAATGAACTAACTTTGACATCAAATGTAGTCAGTCACGAAATAGTCGTAAAAAGTGAAAAAAGCGACGGGGTGCTTTATATTCTTAATTCATTGGGTCAGCAAGTGCTACCACTCGAAACTTTTGAGCGTGAAACGCCAAAAAGTATAAACGTCCAGCAGTTGCCGCAGGGAATTTATTTCGTAGCAGCCAAAAGTGCGTACGGCAGACAATTAAAGCCAATCAAATTCATCAAAATGGAATAAAAAAAGTTTTTCCACCTCCCCCCAAAAGTCCGTCGCTCGAAATGTGTTTTCGAGCGACGGTTTTTTTATAAAAGATTTTCTATGTATGCCACAAATTCTGCTACGCTCATCGAGCCTTGGTCGCCTTCGCCTTGCTTGCGGACGGCGACTTTGCCTTCGGCAACCTCTTTTTCGCCTATCACGAGCATCAGCGGTACGCGATTGGTTTCTGCGTCGCGGATTTTTCTGCCTATCGTTTCGTTGCGCTCGTCCACGTAGCCTCTGATGTCGTGCTGCGCCAAAGTAGCTTTGAGTTCGTTGCAATACTCCGTGAACCGCTCGCTGATCGGGAGGATAGCGAACTGGTCGGGCGCAAGCCAAAGCGGGAATTTTCCCGCGCAATGCTCTATCAAAACCCCGATGAAACGCTCCATCGAACCAAACGGCGCACGGTGAATCATCACAGGGCGGTGCATTTGGTTGTCTGCCCCAACGTATTCAAGCTCAAAGCGTTTGGGCAAGTTGTAATCCACTTGGACCGTCCCCAACTGCCACGACCGACCGAGCGCGTCTTTGACCATAAAGTCCAACTTCGGACCATAAAAAGCTGCTTCGCCGTACTCTATTTTGGTTTTTAGACCCACTTTTTTAGTCGCTTCGAGGATAGCGGTTTCCGCCTTTTCCCAGTCTTCATCAGAGCCGATGTATTTTTCTCGATTGGTTTGGTGGCGGAGCGATATTTGAGCCGTATAGTCGCTAAAACCCATTTTTTCTAAAACGAACATCGTGAGTTCGACGACGCTGATGAACTCGCCCTCCACTTGGTCGGAGGTACAAAAAAGGTGCGCATCGTCCTGCGTAAAGCCGCGCACACGGGTCAGACCATGCAGTTCGCCCGTTTGTTCGTAGCGATAGACGTTGCCAAATTCGGCAATTCGGAGCGGCAGTTCCTTGTAGGAACGTGGGCGATTGGCAAAAATTTCGCAATGGTGGGGACAGTTCATTGGTTTCAACAAAAAAACTTCGCCCTCGCGAGGCGTATGGATAGGTTGGAAGCTATCGGCACCGTATTTTTCCCAGTGTCCAGAAGTTTCGTAGAGTTTTTTACTCCCAATATGCGGCGTGATGACGGGTTGGTAGCCGCGTTTGATTTGTTCTTTTTTCAAAAAATCTTCGAGCCGACTCCGCAGCGCAGTTCCTTTGGGCAGCCAAATCGGCAAGCCCGCGCCGACTTTTTCGGAGAACATAAAAAGCTCCATTTCGGCACCGAGTTTGCGGTGGTCGCGCTTTTTGGCTTCCTCTATCATCTTCAAATATTCGTCCAACTCGCCCTGCTTCGGAAATGTAATGCCGTAGATGCGAGTCATTTGCGGGCGCGAATCGTCGCCGCGCCAGTAGGCACCTGCAAGATTGGTGAGCTTGACTGCTTTTATCGAATCGGTGGACGGGATATGCGGTCCGCGACACAAATCCGTAAAATTTCCCTGTGAATAAAAAGTAATTTTGCCGTCTTCCAAGTCCTCCAAAAGTTCCAATTTGTACTGGTCGCCTTTCTCTTGAAAGAAAGCGATGGCTTCGGCTTTTGGCACTTCGCGGCGGACGAACTGATTTTTTTGCCGCGCCAACTCTAATATTTTGGCTTCGATGGCAGCCAAATCTGCCGCAGCAAGCGACTTGTCGGCGGTGTCCACATCGTAGTAAAAGCCGTTTTCGAGGGCAGGACCGATGCCGAATTTAGTGCCGGGATACAAGACTTCCAAAGCCTCCGCCATGAGGTGCGCGGACGAGTGCCAGTAAGTATTTTTGCCTTCTTTATCGTCCCATTTGAGAAACTGAATAGCAGCGTCCTCTGTGATTGGGCGCGAAAGGTCACGGGTTTCGCCGTTGATTTTGGCAACCAGAATACTGCGCGCCAGTCCTTCGCTGATGGATTTGGCGACCTCCATGGCGGAAGTTCCCGTTTCGTACTGTCGGACGTTCCCGTCGGGAAAAGTAATGTTTATCATGAATATCTTTGACTAAAAAAATGATAGGTAATTGCAAAGAATTACTTGTAATTGTATAATGTTGTAACTAATGAACGCGTCTAAAATAAGGTACTTATTTTTTTCTTCATTCCTAATTGATTAGCAATTATTTATGCGACTAAAAATTAAAAAATAACAACTAATAACTATTGAACTGTCGGAGTATTGTACTGTTTTTTGAGTAAAAAGGTTTTTAATTCGGAGTAGAAAAATCGAAAACTTATTGATTTTTGGAGAATATGCACGATGTCAAGTTGCTCGGTGTATTTTTGAGTAACTTTTTTTCCTTTAGACCCCGCTCGTCCGTTTTTTATCAAATACATTTTATTTTTCATCGCAGTATTTCCCAAATCCTCAATATCTTCGGGCGGCAATTTTTCAAAAGATTCCTTGCAATACCAGGCCCAAGACTCTATACATTTTTGGGGAATACAAATTACTGCGTAAGGCGACTGGACATCGGGAATTTCGGATTTTATACCCTCAAATTCTGAAAGCAAATTTTTTTCATCGCAATCGCGAGCCAGAAAGCACAAATTTATTTTGTACTCAATAATCGCTTTTGTCAAAGCTGGAATCATCGCTTTTTTAAAACCATCTAATCCATTTTTAGGTTGTTCTTGGTTCGTAAAATCTTCGCAATATTCTCCAGTATGCTTTGTTCCCATTTCTAAATTCAGATGAGTGAGTAACTTTGGGGTTGCTACCTCCAAAAATACTCGAGTAGCCGCATCTTCGGCAAATATACCGTATTTTAGGTGCGTCATCTTTTAGGTACTCCGTTTATCAGACCGCTCAGCCAGTAAGTGCCAAGGGTATCGGTTGGAAAAAGCGGTTGCTTATTTTCTTCTGCTTTTCGGTTGAAATCTCCTACGAAATCGCTTAATCGCACTATATCGGTTGATTTTGTAGTTTCGTTTCTATCGAAAATAAAAACATTATCGTGCGAATTTTTAAACTCATCTAACACCACAGGACTGTGAGTGGTCATAATGACCATAATTTGTTTTTTTTCTGCCAAGTCAAAAATATAATCTATAATTTTGCTGATGCGGCGCGGATGAATCCCGTTTTCTGGCTCTTCGAGCAACAATAATTTTGGCGGATTGGGTTGATGAATAATGCAAACCAACGCTAAAAAATACAACACACCGTCCGATACTTCGTCTGCCCAAAAACTATTACCCAAAGCGTCGAAAAATTTTAGCTTCCGCATCGGAACATCTCTGTTCATCATCCAGACAGGTATTTTGAAATTTATAAATTCGGGAATGCAGTCCGTAAAGTCTGCTTTTATTTTTTCTAAAATATCTGGGTGATTATTATCTAAAAAATCAATAAAAGAAGGCAAATTTGACCCATCTTCTTGTACGCTGTATAAATTTACTTTGTGCGGTGTGGCTTTTCTGACTTCATCAACTCGTATCGCATAAAAATCTTTAATACCTACAAAAAAATCAAATATTTCGGGAAGTGCTGACTTCCTATCTAAAACTTTGTGAAAATTACGCTCCAAAAACTCTCCATTAGGCGCTGAAAGCGAAACGTATATTTCACTTCCTTTGGGCGCATTTTTAGAAACTTCATCATCATGTTTATGAATAAATCGTTCCGAAATATTCCTACCGAAAAACTGCAAGGCTTTGAACACGTTGGTTTTGCCCGAATTGTTGGGACCGACGAACAAATTGACATCGTTCAACTGGAGCGTAACGTCTTCAAGACTTCTAAAATTTTTTATTCGAAGCGTAATCGGATATTCCATATTATTTTTTTTAATTTTACCGCCGCAAGAAATCTCTCACGCCACAAAGGTAAAAAATCTATTTATGCCAAAATGGTTTCTTTTCGTATTTTATCAGGCGGTCAAATCTCTGACGCGCTTTGCGACGCGGATTTACTTCTCCAGCATCGTCGTCCGTCCGCAGTCCGCCAGACAGATAGCTCGCCGAAAGCCGACGATTTTAGTTTCCAATCACCCCAATACGTTGATTGACGCTATTTTTGTCGCTTCTCGGGTGCAGCCGATGGTTCATTTTCTTGCCAACGTGAGTTTATTTCGGCATCCGTTTCTGAATTGGTTTCTCAATACTTTTTACTGCATTCCGATTGCGCGCCCGCAAGATGCAGGCGGGCAGCCACTCGCCAACGAATCCGCTTTTGACCGCGCGACCGATTTTTTGGCGGCTGGCGGCTGCCTTTACATCGCCGCCGAAGGGACAAGTTTTATGGAACGGCGGCTGCGACCACTCAAAACTGGTGCTGCTCGCATTGCCTTCGATGCCGAGCAACGCAATGGTTTTAGCTTGGGACTGCAAATTATTCCTGTTGGTATCAATTATTCTGCCGCCAACGAATTTCGCAGTCGCGTAGTAATGAACATCGGCAGCCCGATACAAGTAGCTGACTATCAGCGTCTTTACGAAAAAAATCCCTACGACGCTGCGCACGAACTGACGAATGTGCTGGAACAAAAAATGCAGCAACTTCTAATCCACACCAGCGGTGCCGCCGAAGACGCGACTTTGACTCGGATAGAAAAAATGCTCGAAAGTGAGCAACCGCTTGGCGCGGAGCGGAGCTACGAGCGAAGCCAAAAGATACTGACTTTTTTGAGAATTTTTGAAAAAGAAAGCCCCGAGCAATGCCAATATTTCAGGCGACAGTTGGACGCATATCATTTTCAACTGAAAAAAAATAGACTTGCTGACCAAACAATTTTTGACGCTTCGCAAAAAAAATCGCTCGTAAAGTCGCTTTTTCAATCCTTGCTGTTGATAATCGGATTTCCGATTTTCGCTTGGGGCTGGCTTCACAACGCGCTGCCGACTTTTTTGGCTGCCCTGACTGCCAAAAAAATTCGTCCCTACATCGGTTATGTTTCGTCTATAAAGTTGTTGAGCGGCATTTTATTATTCACTTTCTTTTACAGTTTAGAATTTTGTTTGGCAAAATATTTTTTGCCCAATTACTTTTTTATAGCCGTCTATATGTTTTTGCTGCCGTTTTTTGCTTGGTTTGCTTGGGAATATTTACAATTTTCGATGCGTGTGTTCAGTCGCTGGCGCGTGGTGGCTTTTCAGTCCGCACTTTGTAAAAAATTAGTAAAAGAAAGGCTTGAAATTCGGCAGCAGCTTTTTGGTAAGGAATAAAGAAAAAATACTTATTTTTAACATCTGTGCCTTCGGGGCGCAATTTTTTTCTATATTTGCCAAGTGTTTTATGAATATTTTTTTCGCTTAAAAAAAATTTTTTTACGATGAATATAACGAAAGCAAGGTTGCTCTATGTGGAAGACGACGAAAGTTTGAGCTTCGTGACTCGCGACAATCTGGAGCTGCAAGGTTACGAGATTTGCTATTGCGCAGACGGTCGCGAAGCGATGACGGCTATTGCAGAAGGAAATTTTGACCTCTGCATTCTCGACGTGATGCTGCCTTATGTAGATGGTTTTGCCCTCGCGCAAGAAATTCGGAAAAAAAATGCCGACGTGCCGATTATTTTTTTGACCGCCAAGTCGCTCAAAGAAGACAAACTCAACGGCTTAAAAATCGGCGGCGATGACTACCTCACCAAGCCTTTCAGCATCGAGGAGCTGATACTAAAAGTAGAGATTTTTTTGAAGCGAAGTAAAATTTCTTATCCCGACAAAAGCGAAAAAAAACCCATAATTACGGTCGGAAAATACCAATTCGACCACGCCAATCTGACGCTCCGCTTGGAGGAAGAGGAGTCTAAAACGATGACCCAAAAAGAGGCGGATTTGCTCAAACTGCTCATCGAAAACAAAAATAATGTCATCAAACGGACTACGATTCTGGAGGCACTTTGGGGCGAAGACGATTATTTTATGGGGCGAAGTATGGACGTTTTTATTTCGCGGCTTCGCAAATACCTGAAGTCCGATGAGCGCATCAAAATCGAAAATATTCACAGCGTAGGATTCAAACTCCGCTACTAAAATCGCCGTTTTGCTCGAAATATATTGACCAATATCAATCATAGAAATTTTAAATTTGCAAAATCAATATTTAGAAATCGTCGGGCGGTCAGTCGCCGTTTACGTTTTTCTCATCGTCGCTATCCGTATTTTTGGTAAAAAAGAATTGGCGCAGCTTTCGGTAGTAGATTTGGTGTTTATACTTTTGATTAGCAACGCCGTCCAGAACGCAATGGTCGGGCAAGATACTTCCTTGCAGGGCGGCATTGTGGCTGCCTTCGCCTTATTCGCCTCTAATTTTATCCTAAAAAAAGTTTTGTACCGAAGCGCAACCATCAACAAGATGATTCAAGGCGAAGCTATTCTGTTGATTTATAAAGGCGAAATTCAGACATTAAACTGCCTAAAAGCCGAAATTACACTCTCCGAATTAGAAGCCGCCGTCCGAGAACATGGCGTGCAAAATATTCAACAAGTCGATTTAGCGATGCTCGAAGTGGACGGAAATATTAGCATCATAAGCAACGATTTTCAAAAAGCTACTACCACTACCAATCCCGTCAAAAGAAAAAAATTGCGCGGACGACTGAACAAAACTTGACACTCGACGGTTTCCGTAAAAATTTGTACAAAATAAATCATCTATCTTTTCTCCATTCCATACTTTCACTAAAAAATAATTATCCGATGAAAAAAATAATATTCGCAAGCCTTTTGCTTGCCGTCCTACCGTTTTTGAGCTGCAATACCATTCAAAAAACGTGGAGCAACATGAACGCCTTTGATGTAAGTGAAGACATCAAACTCGGCAAACAAGTGAGCGACGAAATCGCCGCCAACCCTTCTAAATACCCACTGCTCGCCGAAAACGGCAACGAAGAAGTGTACGGTTATATCCGAAATATTACCAAAAACATACTCTCTACGGGCAGAGTAGCTCACCGCAACGACTTCGCTTGGCAAGTAAAAATCATCAACGACGACAAAACACTCAACGCATTTTGTACGCCCGGCGGCTACATTTATGTTTACACTGGCATCATCAAATACTTGGATTCAGAAGACCAACTCGCGGGCGTGATGGGTCACGAAATCGCCCACGCCGCCAATCGCCACTCTACCCAACAAATGACAAAAATCTACGGCATGGATATTTTGCTGCAAGCCGCACTGGGCAAAAAGAATCAAATGGGACAAATCGCCGAAAGTTTGGTCGGCTTGTCTTTCAGTCGCGACCACGAGCGCGATGCGGACGACAACTCGGTGCTTTACCTTTGCGGCACTACCTACAACGCGGCGGGCGCAGCAGGATTTTTCAAAAAAATACAAAGCAAGGGAGGCACGCCGCCACAGTTTTTGAGCACGCACCCCAATCCCGCCAACCGCGTGCAAGCCATCGAAGCCAAAGCCAAACAAATGAACTGCAAGGGTAGCAACACCAACACGACGCAGTATGCACGAATAAAAAGCCTGTTGAGATAGAAAAAATGCTGAAAACTAAAATTTTTGCTGGGCGCATCGCCAACCTGACCGATGCGAGATATTTTGCAGCCGCCGGAGCGGAATGGCTGTCATTTTGCTGCGACCCTACGGACAAATTTTACCTCCCAATGCCCGCCATCGCAGCTATTCGGGCTTGGGTAGAATGTCCGAAAACAGTCGGATCTTTCGGCTTTCAGACGGCAGACGAGATTCGTGCCGTCGCCAAAGCAATCCAGTTGGAGGCAATACAGTTGGAAATGTTCGCGCCTATCGAAACGCTGTCCGCCCTGCAAGATTTTTCTATTGTCCAAGAAATTATTTTACAAAAAGAAAGCAGTGAATTAGAATTGGAGCTACAATTAGAAGAGAAAAGTCAATACGTCGAATTTTTTATCCTCAATTTTCAGAAAAATAACATTTCTTACGAAGATTTGAAAAATAAAAAACCGTTTTCGACTGCTTTTCTGAAAAATATGAACAAAAAATATGCTGTTATTTGGGATATTGACCTGAGTGAAAAAAATGTGGCGGAAGTAATTGAGCAGTTTCAGCCTTCTGGATTGTACCTTTCGGGAGGCGAAGAGGAGCAAACAGGTATGAAATCTTTTGACGATTTAGACGAGATATTGGAACGGTTGGAGTGTTAAAAAAAACAAGGCACCACGCAAGAGCGCAGCACCTTGTATAACCCCAAAAAACCAAATGAAAACAATCTGCATTTGAATCCAACTTTCAAAAAAAAGTCAAACTCAAAAGGATTTATCTTTAAAAACAATTAAAAACAACTCGTAATCCTTAAAATCGCTGAACTTTATCGCGCCAATTTTTCGGCGTTTGTTCCAGCTGTTTTACCGATTTTGATGTTAAGACTGATTGGAACTCAAAAAGTCACATTTTAGCCATTAATTATTTTTTATTTTTTTTTCTGACCGTTTTTACTACCTCCAAAAAACGTTCTACTCTATGTACGGTAAAAAAAATAAATTGGTTTTTGAGTTCCAAAATAATTATTTTTATTCACTATTTAGCAACAATATCGTGTCGAAAGTAAAAAAAATATTTGTCTGTTCCGAATGTGGCACCATCTCTCCCAAGATGGTCGGGAAGTGTGTAGGCTGCGAAAACTGGAACACTTACCACGAAGAAATTCTTGCCCGCGAGTCCGCACAAGAAGACCGCCAAACAGCTTGGAAAGGTCCGAAAAGTAAAGCGGACGCAGCACGCCCAGTAGCACTGCCCGACATCAAAGCTGGCAACTCACAACGGCTCGTCACGCCCGATGCCGAACTCAATCGTGTATTGGGCGGCGGCATCGTAAGTGGCTCGTTGGTGCTGATTGGCGGGCAGCCTGGCATCGGAAAATCCACGCTTTTGCTGCAATTAGCGTTAGGAATCCGCGCAAAAATCCTCTACGTGTCGGGCGAAGAAAGTGAGGAACAAATAAAAATGCGTGCCGACCGCATCGGCGAAGCCATCTCGGATTGCTATATTTTGACGGAAACAAACTGTGACAAAATACTCACGCACGCCAACGAATTGGAACCCGACTTGATAGTTATTGACTCTATTCAGACGCTTTCTTCGCCGCACATCGAATCTACGCCGGGCAGTATTTCGCAGGTGCGAGAGTGCGCAGGAGTCTTGCAAAGGTTCGCCAAAGAAACCAATATTCCCGTTTTTATTATCGGACATATTACGAAAGATGGCACTATAGCGGGTCCCAAATTGCTCGAACACATCGTAGATGCGGTGCTGCAATTCGAGGGCGACCAGCACTATACCTATCGGATTTTACGGACAATTAAAAACCGTTTTGGCTCTACGGACGAGATGGGTATCTACGAAATGCAAGCCAATGGACTGCGAGAAGTTTCCAATCCATCGGAATTATTGCTGTCACAAAAGGACGAAGAATTGAGCGGAAGTGCGATAGCCGCCACGATGGAAGGAATGCGCCCAATGCTCATCGAAACACAGGCTTTGGTGAGCAAAGCGGTATATGGAACGCCGCAACGCTCGGCGACTGGCTTCGACCTCCGACGGCTGAGTATGTTGCTGGCAGTCCTCGAAAAACGCTGCGGATTTCAGTTCGGACAAAACGATGTTTTTCTAAATATTGCTGGCGGAATACGAGTAGATGACCCCGCTATTGACTTGGCGATATTGAGCGCGCTGGTTTCTTCGTTGGAGGATATTGCAATTCCGAGCAACATCTGTTTTGCGGGCGAAGTAGGTTTGAGCGGCGAGATTCGAGCCGTCAATCGCATCGAGCAACGGATTCAGGAAGCCGACCGATTGGGGTTCAAAGAAATTTATATCTCAAAATACAACGTGAAAGGCTTACAAACAGAGCGTTATGGAATAAAAATTACTACGGTTAGTAAAATCGAAGAGCTGTACCACGCTTTATTTACTTAAATAGTTTTTAGTGATTAGTTTTTAGTTTTATCTGCACAAATAATTGTTAATCACTCATATTACGCAAAAAATATTTTTACTAAAATTTCAAGTAGCATTTTATACAATGTGACTGCCTTTTCAGACGTGCCTTGTAGAAATTCAAGTTTTTGCAAAAATATCGTCTGGCGAA
>JAYWGG010000363.1:0-3502 GCA_043778415.1 Saprospiraceae bacterium | reverse complement strand
AAGCGAAAACTGTTTGAAGTCTGGCGGAGCCGACGAGTATTTTTCGCGTGCCGACGAGATTTTTAGGCAAAAACTTTAGAATTTCTACAGAGCACTTGATTTTTTTGGTTACTTTTTTATCAAGAAAAAAAGTGACAAAGGATAAGAAAATTACCACAAAATCAAGCTCAAATGAGTCAATTTAAAAATCACTGCGTAACATCAGTTATCTAAAATACGTTTATCGTATCAAAACTATCCTTACATTAGGGTTGTTTTAGACTAAAATCAACAAAAATGAAATATATAAAAATCATTGTTTGGGTACTAATTTTATCCAATGCGCAGCAGCTTTTTGCGCAAGCCAATAGTCCCAAAAACTACACGGTAAGCGGTTTTGTCAAAGATGCTTTGACGGGCGAAACGATGGTCGGTGCCAACGTATTTGTGAAAGGAAATCAAGGATTGGGTACGGCTACCAACAACTACGGTTTTTATTCCATCTCTCTGCCTGTCGGCAAATTAAAATTGGTAGCTTCGTTTTTGGGCTACAATAATTCAGAATTAGAAATTGAATTGACTGAAAATAAAAAATTAAATTTTGAGCTTTCCGAAGGAATTACGATGAATGAAATCGTCGTGACTGCCAAAGAAAAAGACCACAACGTGCAAAGTACCGAAATGGGAACGGTTGGATTGAGCATGGAAGAAGTCAAAAAACTGCCTACTCTGATGGGCGAAGTAGATGTTTTGAAGACCATTCAGTTGCTGCCCGGCGTGCTTTCTGCGGGCGAAGGAAGTGCGGGCTTTTATGTTCGCGGTGGCGGACCCGACCAAAATTTGATTCTTTTGGACGAGGCAGTCGTGTACAATAGTGGGCATTTGCTGGGTTTTTTCTCAGTTTTTAATGGTGACGCGCTCAAAAATACCAACCTCATAAAAGGCGGAATGCCTGCCCAATACGGTGGGCGATTGTCGTCGGTGGTGGATATTCAGATGAAAGACGGCAACGACAAAAGCTATCAGGCGGAAGGCGGCATCGGACTTATCGCGTCCCGAATCACTGCCGAAGGACCGATTGTAAAAAATAAAAGTTCCTTTATGGTGTCGGCGCGGCGCACTTATGCACTTGATTTGGCACAACCCAAAATAGACCAAACAAGATTTGCTGGTACAAATTATTATTTTTATGACCTAAATATGAAACTCAACTATCGTTTTTCGGACAAAGACCGACTTTTTTTGAGTACATATTTCGGGCGTGATGTTCTAATTTTCAACAACAAACAAAGAGCATTTAATTTTTCGATTCCTTACGGAAACTCAACAGCTACGCTGCGCTGGAATCATCTTTTCAATGAAAAATTATTTATGAATGTGTCGGCTATTTACAACGATTACAACTTTTCGTTTGGTGGTGGTCAGGAAGGCAGCGTGAATATCAAAGTAAAATCTGGCATCAGAGATTGGAATGCGAAGTTAGATTTTGATTATTTTCCAAGTTATCAACACAGCATAAAATTTGGTGCTAACTACACTTTTCATACTATTTCTCCCAACGTAGCGACCGTTGTAGCAGGAGGCGAAACATTTTCAAACAATTTGCAATCCAAATACGCCCACGAAATAGCCGCCTATGCCACAGACGACTACAAAATCAATCAAAGAATCAGTCTAAATTACGGGCTTCGCTGGTCTTTGTTTTCACAAATCGGACCTTACACTTCGAGTATTGACCAAAAAGTGTACAAAAATGCGGAGCCTGTCAAAACATTTTATGGCTTTGAACCCCGCATCAGCGGAAAATACAGCTTGGACGCAGCCTCCTCCATCAAAGGAGCGGTGACAGTCACCAACCAATATTTGCATTTGGTCAGCAACTCGACCAGCACCTTGCCTGCCGACGTTTGGGTGGCAAGCTCCGAGTTAGTAAAACCCCAGCGTGGCGTACAATACGCACTCGGTTATTTCAGAAATTTTGAGAACAATACCTACGAAACTTCGGTAGAATGTTACTACAAAAAACTAAAAAACCAGTTGGATTACTCCGAAGGATACGTCAATGACCCGTCCCGAGAGGTCGAAAAATCATTCGTTTCGGGCAACGGAACCGCCTATGGACTTGAAGTTTTTCTCAAAAAATCCAAAGGACGCTTGAACGGTTGGATAGGTTACACGCTTTCACGAGCAGAGCGCAGCTTCCCTGACATCGAAAACGGACGTACATTTGTCGCTTCTTACGACCGCACCCACGACGGCGTGGTGGTCGCCAACTACCAACTGACTAAAAAATGGGAAACCAGCGCGGTCTTCGTGTATGCGACGGGACGCGCTTTTACGCCCGTAAAAAGCTTATTTTTTGTCCAGCAAAGCCTCAACACCGAATACGCTCCCCGCAACAGTACTCGATTAGATGCGTATCACCGCTTGGATTTGTCGGCGACATACACTCACCGCCCCAATTCGGAGCGCAAATTTTCGTCTTCGTGGACTTTTTCGGTTTACAACGTTTACAATCGCCTCAATCCGTTTTTTGCCTACTACGCTACGGAGGCAAATTTTGCGACAGGGACCGCCAAAGCGACCGCTGTAAAAGTTACTTTGTTCCCGATTATCCCTTCTATTACTTGGAATTTTAAGTGGCGCGAAAAAAAATCGTGATTTTTTTATTTTTTTTGTAAAAAAATTTGCTTTTCTGATTTATAAAATGCAATTTTGTGTTATGAAAAAGATTTAATTTTTAACCAATCAAAATTAAAAGAATTTATGAAGGTAATCACGCAAGCGCAACATTTTTCTGCCGACTACAAACTGGCAGAATACTTGAAACAAAAGTTGTCAAAATTAGAGCATTTTTTTGACCGAATTATCGAAGCGAATGTTTTTTTAAAACTCGAAAATTCTGGGCAAGTGCGGGACAAAATCTCAGAAATTAACATCAAAATTCCCGGTACTACCCTCGTGGCAAAAGAAGTCGGAAAGACTTTTGAAAGTTCGATTGATAAAGCTGTTTTTAGGCTCAAAAGACAACTTTTGAAACACAAAGAAAAATCAAAAGCTCGAATAGCGAGTTTAAAATAATCGAAAAAAGCGTTCCTTCTGCGAGAAGGAACGCTTTTTTTTATTGTACTAAAATTTTCTGTGAATCATAAGTTTGAGAGTGTGAGTGCTGCGCCAGAAGATGTGAAGTATATTTATCGGTTTTTGAGGGAATATTAGATTTTGTTAAGCTCAAAATCTTTCTTATCTTTGGACGTTGTAAGTAAATAACTGATGTTAGGTAAAATATTTTTTGCTAAAATTTCAGACAGTATCTTATTCAACTTGATTGCCTTTTCAGACGTGCCTTGTAGAAATTCAAGTTTTTGCAAAAATATCGTCTGGCGAAGCGAAAACTGTTTGAAGTCTGGCGGAGCCGACGAGTTTTTTCGCGCGCCGACGGGATTTTTAGGCAAAAACTTTAGAATTTATACAGAGCACTTGATTTTTTTGGTTACTTTTTTTATCAAGAAAAAAAGTGACA
>JAYWGG010000362.1:0-10874 GCA_043778415.1 Saprospiraceae bacterium | reverse complement strand
AGCCGTAGGAGTAAGTCGCCCAAAGATAGAGGTCACGATTATCGTATTTTACAGAAAAATCTATCCCGTAAGCCTCGCCTGTTTCTGTGGCATAGTTGGGGTCTTCGGCTTTCAATTTGTTGCGATTGACGGCAATCAACTGACTAAAATTTTTGTAGTAAGGTTCGATATTGAGTTCCAAATTTTTCATCAAATCAATTTCTACACCTCCGATGGCGTGGTAAGAAGTCTGGAGTTTGGTATCTACGGGCGTTCTGGAGTTGGGTTTGTAAAAGGTTTCTTCGGGTCCCGACAAGAATCCGACGAATAAATTGACGATGTCGCGTTCATTGACGCTGCTGATTAGATTTTGGCTGAAAAGTCCGCCCGCTACTTTCAGACGCACTGCGTCCGTGATGTTGTATTTGGCTCCGAATCTTGGCTCGAACCGTGTTTCGTTGAGCGACGCGTAGTATTGCGCTCGAAAGCTCGGTTCTATTACCAAGCCGCCCCATTTTTTTCGGTATTTTATGAAGCCCGCAAATTCAGTATTGTTGTCAGATTGCTCGATTGTAAATCCTAAAAAATTCTTAAATTTAAAATCAGTCTGATTGCGAATGAGGTCAAAACCATATTTTATTTCGCTGTCATTTCCAAAATAAGTAAAATCAAGAGCTGTACCAAAACTTGATATAGAGCTGTTGCGAGGGTCTTGATTGGCTTCGGTAAAGGTGGCATCGTAGTTGGAATACGAAACCGTACCGCCAATAATGAGGCTCGAAGTACTTGGTATGAGCGTAAAATTTGCGCCACCGCCGACTGCATTCCACTTATAATTCGCTATTCCTGAATAATTCACGCGGTCATTGAAGTTGAAACCAAACAAATTGAGTTTGCTACCGTTGCCAGCCACAAAGGACAACTTACCATACAAATCGGTATAATTATAAGGCAATCCCGAAGAA
Organism: Saprospiraceae bacterium; assembly: GCA_043778415.1. Lineage (GTDB taxonomy): Bacteria > Bacteroidota > Bacteroidia > Chitinophagales > Saprospiraceae > JAYUHK01. Next base: position 9,930 of record JAYWGG010000362.1, on the reverse strand, counting down.
TCCCGCGCAGCATACTTATACAAGGTGTTGGAAGTACGGTCTATAAGAGAAGTTTTTCCAGTAAAAAGATAAGAAACACTGCTGCCGCCGTCCTCCGAAAGAGGAATAATAGGACCTTCTACCATAAATTTGGTCTGAAAAGGACTGCCAGACAACAAGCCAGAAAATCGTTTTTTATTGCCATCTTTGGTTTTGATATCCACTATCGCCGACACGCGACCGCCGTAAGTAGCATTGAAACCGCCCGTCAGAACGTCCACTGTTCGGATTGCTTCCGTTTCAAACACCGAAAAGAAGCCGATGCTGTGAAATGGATTGTAGATGACCATGCCGTCCAACAAAATTTTATTTTGTATCGGAGAGCCTCCCCGAATATAAAGTTGTCCCCCTTGGTCGCCCGTAAAAACTATTCCCGGCAAAACAGTCAAATATTGGGCAATATCGGGTTCGCCGCCCGCAGAAGGTAGCGATTTTATTTCCTTGACACTGACGGACAATTTAGAAACTTGCACTTCTGTTCTCGCTTTTTCTTTTTTTGCAGAAATATCAACAGTTTGCAATTTTATGGTGCTTTCTGCGATGTTCAAACTCTGATAAACGATGCCGTCGGTAATTTTTACGACCACACTGGTCGAGTCGTAGCCGACAAAAGTAGAAAAAAGAGTGTATTCACCCTTCGGAATTTTGGAGATGGTAAAAAACCCATTCTCGTCCGTATTGCTCCCAAAAGTCGTGCCTTTGAGAAAGACGGTCGCGAAAGAAACGGGCTGCCCAGTGGCTTTGTCATAGACATTTCCACGCAATATTCCAGATTGAGCGATGGTGTGAGTAGTAGCGAGAGATACAAAAATAAAAATAAGGACAAAAAATTTACGCATGATATGGTTTTAGTGCGATGTTTTAAAAATCGCAACAAAGTTAAGAATTGATTTGAATAAGGAATGAAGAAAAAATAAAGTACTCAATTTTTTCCAATAAATTCAAACAATAACAAGGCATTTTTGAGGCGCAACGCAGGGCGTTGTAACGAAAAAATAACGCAGTGATTGGTTGTAATTGAGCAGAAAAAATAAGAAGTCTATTTTAGAAGCGTTTCTAAAATATGCCGAATGGCAAAAAATGAATTTTCAACCTCTAATAGTCCCGTCTTCCATCACCAAACATCGGTCGCTCAAATTCGCCAATTCTTGATGGTGTGTGACAATTACGAAGGTTTGATTAAAATCTTTTCGCAGCTGAAATATAAGTTGGTGCAAGTCGAGCGTGGTCGCCGAGTCCAAATTGCCAGAAGGCTCGTCGGCAAAAATGACTTTGGGTTGATTGATAAGGGCGCGGGCGACGGCTACGCGCTGCTGTTCGCCGCCCGAAAGTTGGTTGGGTCTGTGCGAAAGTCGGTCAGCGAGTCCCAAATAATCCAATAATTCTTTGGCTTTTTTTTGCGTTTCGCGGACGTTTTTCTTTCCAATAAAGGCGGGCATACAAACATTTTCGAGCGAAGAAAACTCGGGCAGCAAGTGGTGAAACTGAAAAACAAAACCTATTTTTTCGTTTCTAAATCTGGCTAACTCTTTCATATTTAAGGTCATAACTTCTATTCCGTCTATCGTAAGCCTGCCTTTGTCGGCTCTGTCCAAAGTGCCGAGCAGGTGGAGCAGCGTACTTTTTCCCGCGCCAGATTTGCCTACTATGCTCACCACTTCGCCCTCACTGATAGCCAAATCTACCCCCTTCAAAACCTTTAAATCTCCGTAAGATTTTTCAATTCCAATCGCTTGAATCATTTTTATTAAAAAATTTGGACGCAAATTAATGAATTTTTTACTTTTTGAGCAAAAAATATTACTTTTGTTGCTCAAAAACCATCATATTTAACTTTTCAACTTGACGAAGACTATTTACTTACAGCCTAAAAATATTTCTAATTATTCGACAAATGTGACTGCTCGAAAACCACTCCGCATTTTACAACTTTGTAAAAAATTTCCGTATCCACTGAAAGATGGCGAATCTTTGGCTGTCACATATTTGAGTAAAGCGTTGCATGAGTTGGGCTGCGAAATAACCCTTTTGGCTATGAATACGTCCAAACATTTTTTTGATATTTCTCAACTTCCAGCAGATTTTAGTCACTACAAAAATATTCATACTGTCGCAATAGACAACGAAATACGAAGTTTAGATGCTTTCAATAATTTATTTTCTAAAAAATCATTCCACATAAATCGCTTTGAGTCAGCAACTTACAAAAAAAAGTTGGAGGAACTTCTCCGAGAAAATACTTTCGATATTGTTCAGTTGGAAACGCTTTATTTAGCGACTTTTGTGGACACTATTCGGAGTCATTCACAGGCGTTGGTTGTGATGCGCTCACACAACGTGGAGTTTGAGATTTGGGAAAGAATAAGTCACAATACTTCCAATTTTTTCAAAAAACTATACCTAAATTACCTCACTAAAAAGCTAAAAAATTACGAAATTTCTAAATTAAATGACTACGATTTTTTGCTCCCAATTACAGTTCGAGATGAAAATAAGTTCAAAGACTTCGGCTGTAAAATTCCCCAATTAGTCGTTCCGATTGGTCTGGACATCAGCAATTATATGGCGGAAAGCGCAAGTTTTAATAATATTAATTTATCGATTTCGTTCATCGGCTCTTTGGATTGGCTGCCCAATTTGGAAGGTTTGAACTGGTTTTTGACAAACGTTTGGACGAAAATAAATTCACAATTTCCTGATATTCAGTTTGTTATCGCTGGAAGAAACACGCCAAACTGGTTGCGGCAAAAGCAATATCCGCAAGTGAAAGTGGCGGGCGAAGTGGCGAGCGCGGTTGATTTTATCAACCAACATCCGATTATGGTCGTGCCGCTTTGGTCGGGCGGAGGTATGCGCGCAAAAATTTTGGAGGGAATGGCACTCGGACGCGTGATTATAACGACTTCTATTGGTTTGGAGGGTATCGAAGCTCAAAATATGAGTGAAATATTGATTGCGAATACTGCCGACGAAATGCTCGAGCAACTCCGATTTTGTGACGAAAATCGAGAGAAAATGATAGAAATTGGTCAGCGAGCGCAAGTATTCGTGGCTACAAGATACGATAATTACGAAATTGCAGAAAATTTAATTTCAAAATATCGAGAAATTATTATTTGTAAGTCTGAAATAAGTACATTTTGAAAATTTTAATTTTGGCATCGCGTTTTCCCTACCCTCTCGAAAAAGGGGATAAACTGCGTCTTTATCACCAAATAAAGGCGTTGAGCCAAACGTACGAACTTGTGCTTTGTGCGTTGAGTGACGAAAAAGTGGATGAAAAATCTTTGGCAGAAATGTCACAATTTTGCCATAAAATATATATTTTATCATTTTCTAAATTCAGTATTCTAACGAATATTTGGAGTATATTTCTATCAAAAATACCACTTTCTGTACTTTATTTTTATCATTTTCGCTTGCAAAAAAAAATCAATCGCATCGTTTCGGAGGAACTTCCAGACCATATTTATTGCCAGTTGATTCGGTGTTCGGAATACGTTAAAGACGTTCCGATTCCCAAAACGATTGATTTTATGGACGATTTTGCGACCATTATGAGCCGCCGAGCAAACCAAAGCAGTTTTCTAAAAAAATGGTTTTTTAATTGGGAAAGTTCAAAAATTATTTATTATCAAAATAAAATATTAAAAAAATTTAATTCGCACACTATTATTTCGACTTCGGACAAAGATTCTATCGCATTAGATGTAAAAAATACACTTTCTGTTATCCCAAACGGTATTGATTTGGAGTATTTTTATCCGCAAGCCGAAGGCAGCAAAAAAAAATATGATTTGGTTTTTGTTGGCAATATGGGCTATCACCCAAACGTGGAAGCCGCAAAAATATTAGTAGAAAAAATCTGTCCACTTGTTAGAAAATCCTTTCCACAACTCAACATATTGATAGCCGGAGTTCGACCAACTAAAGAAGTTTTAGCCCTAAAATCTCAAAATATCCATGTCACAGGTTGGCTCGAAGATATTAGAATTGCTTATGCCTCCTCCAAAATAATGGTCGTACCCAATTTTTTAGGCGCAGGACAACAAAATAAAATTATGGAAGCGATGGCGATGGGCTTGCCGTGTGTGACTACCGATTTGGTCAATTCCAGCTACAATGCGACTGATAATGAGCAAATTATGATTGGAAATTCGGTACAAGAATTGGCTGCAAAAATAATAATATTGATGACCAACCAAATAATATACAAAAAATTGAGCCGAAACGGATTATTATTTGTTCAAAATGAATACAGTTGGGCGAAAAGCGGCGCGCATTTAGAAAAATTACTATCAAAAGGATAAAAATAATTCAAAATATAACATGGAAAATATCAATAATTCGTTCAAACTGAACTCGATAGAAGAGGCAATTTTGGACTTGAAAGCTGGAAAAGTTGTGATAGTCGTGGACGACGAAGACCGCGAAAATGAAGGCGATTTCATCTGTGCCGCCGAGTGTGTCACTCCCGATATTATTAACTTTATGGCTACGCACGGTCGTGGGCTTATTTGTACGCCCATCGAGGAAAAACGCGCCGAAGAACTCGGACTTCGCATGATGATTGCGGATAATACGTCGCTTCACGAAACTGCTTTTACGGTTTCCATTGACCTTATCGGGCACGGCTGCTCCACAGGAATTTCTGCTTACGACCGCGCGACGGGCATCAAAGCAATGGTAAATCCGACTATTAAAGGCAGTGATTTTGCGCGTCCGGGTCATATTTTTCCGCTCAAAGCCAAAAATGGCGGCGTACTGCGTCGGACGGGACACACGGAGGCGGCGGTGGATTTGGCGCGTTTGGCTGGTTTTTATCCGGCGGGCGTTTTGGTAGAAATTTTGAATGAGAATGGTTCGATGGCGCGCCTTCCCGACTTGGTGGAAATTGCCAAAAAACACCAGTTGAAAATCATCTCTATTGACGACCTCATCGCTTACAGAATGAGGACGGAGCGAATAGCGAAGCGAGAATTGAATGTCACAACAATAACAAAATATGGAGAATTTGAAATTTTTGCTTATTCCCAAATTAACTCAACAGACACTCATTTGGCGTTCAAAAAAGGCAACTGGACTGCCGACGAAGCGGTTTTAGTTCGTGTCCATTCTTCGACAGACTCCGAAGATTTTTTCAAAAAACTGACTACAACAGACGCGGATATTTTTGAAAAAGCATTAGAATTTATTGCCAAAGAAGGAAAAGGCTTGCTGCTATTGATGCGACACAACGAGAAAGACAATTCATTACTCACTCATTTACAGCAACTTATGAATAAAATTCCTAACGAAACGACTGCGCAAGACCTAAAAATGGAGCAAAGAGATTTTGGAGTTGGGGCGCAAATTTTGAGAGATTTCGGTATTTCTAAAATCAAACTTCTGACCAACCACCCCCGCAAACGAATCGGCTTGATTGGTTACGGACTCGAAATAATAGAAAATATTACACTCTGAAAAGCACTTTTACCGTAAAATTGTATAATTTTGCGTAATATTTTATTTGGCTTCGTAGTTCAATGGATAGAATGGCAGATTCCGGTTCTGCTGATATGGGTTCGAATCCCGTCGAGGTCACTAATTTTCCAACACTCCACTCCGTGCAAAAACTTAACACAAAATATTTTACAGATTATTTTTTGCAGACTCAATTTGCTGTACAAATTACTACTTGGGCAAAGGCAACTGTGTTGCCCGGATTTATGGGTGTTTCGGTTTTTGATGCTACTATTTTTTTATATAAAGAATTAAAAAATGGCACTATTGTGACAAGCGCAAATTCGATGTCTTTTAGTTTTTTTTTGTCACTTTTTCCTGCATTAATTGTTTTATTTACCGCTATAGCCTATCTACCAATTCATAAAAATTGGAACGATGTCATTGGTGTTTATATTGACGATGTAATGCCCGGCAACGCAGGTAAAATCTTGATGACTGCCATCAAAGACATAACTACCAAGCCGCGCGGAAAGTTACTTTCTTTGGGTTTTATCCTCGCCATTTATTTTTCTTCCAACGGAATCAGTGCCATGATGCAAGGCTTTGAGAAAGCCTATCCGCTCACTTTCGAAACTCGCCCTTGGTGGAAAAATAAGGTCATCGCTATTCAGTTAACCTTTCTTTTGGGTGCTTTGCTCATCGCTTCATTTTTGTTAATTATTCTCGGAAATACAATACTTACTTGGGTTTTTACACTTTTGAAAGCCAATAAAATTCTTATTTTTTTACTGTTTGTACTGCGTTGGTTGGTTATTGCAGGCTTGTTTTATGGAGGCATTAGCCTCATCTATCGCTACGGAATACCGATGAAAAAACGGTTCAGCTTTTATACGCCCGGAGCAATGTTGGCATCGGTATTGTCCATTTTGGCTTCTGTGAGTTTCTCTTATTATGTCGAAAATTTTGGCAATTACAACAAATTATATGGCTCTATCGGCTCTTTGATTGTCTTGATGTTGTGGATTCAACTCAACGCTTTTACGCTTTTAGTGGGTTTTGAATTGAACGCAGCCATCGCTATTAACAGCGATATCAACGACCAAAATTTTGAAAACTCTAATCCATTGCCTGTCACAAAATAACAAAAATGCATAAATCAGGATTTGTAAATATTATCGGACAACCCAACGTCGGTAAATCAACTTTAATGAACGCATTGGTGGGCGAAAAAATGTCTATCATCACTCCCAAACCACAGACAACACGGCATAGAATAGTCGGAATACTGAGTGCGGACGATTACCAAGTTGTCTTTTCGGACACTCCCGGAATGATTAACGATGCTTCATATAAGATGCAACACGCCATGAACCGCTTCGCTTATTCTACGTTTGAAGATTCTGATGTAATGCTTTTTGTGACAGAGATAAAAGACAAGTATAAGGAAACAGATTCGATTATTGAGAAGTTGAATAAGTCAGAGTCGCCTTTGTTTTTAGTCATAAACAAATCAGATACCAGTAGTGCCGACGAGTTGGCAACCCTATCCGATTGGTGGTCGAGCAGAGTAAAATTTGACGAAATACTATTTATTTCTGCGTTAAAAAAACAAAAAACAAACATTTTGTTGGAAAAAATAATCGAAAAACTTCCCGAAGGTCCCGCATATTATCCAAAAGACCAACTTACCGACAAGCCCGAACGTTTTTTTGTGAGTGAAATAATTCGAGAAAAAATACTGTTGCTGTACAGCCAAGAAGTTCCATATTCGTGTGAGGTTGGGATTGACGAATTTAAGGAAACAAAAACCAACGCGGGTGAGGATTTGGTTAGGATAAGTACTACTATATATGTGGCGAGAAAAACGCAAAAAGCTATTTTGATAGGCAAAGACGGTTCTGCCATAAAAAAATTAGGCACTTTGGCGCGAAAAGATTTAGAAGCGTGGCTCGAAAGCAAAGTTTTTTTGGAAATGAATGTAAAAATAAAAGAAAATTGGCGCGACGACGATAGAATGTTGAAGTATTTCGGCTACGATAAGTAAAATGTAATTTTTTCAGAAAATAATCTTTACTTTTGTATAAGTACTTAATTTTAGGCACATTTCTAAATTTTATTCCACCAAAAATCTCAACAAATGAAAAATTTTACAAAAAAAACTGTTTTACTGTTTGTAATTATTTTGTCACAATTTTCATCGTTCTCGCAAAATGAAACTGTAAATCTGCCAGCTCCCGAAGCAAAATTTTTGTTAGAAAGTGGCTCCAAAAAAATCGAAGCAAAAAATTATCTCGAAGCCATCGCAGACCTTTCCAAAGCTATAGAAATCCAACCCGATTATCAAAATGCACTCCTGAAAAGAGGTTTTGCAAAAACAAAAAACAACGATGCATCAGGCGCAATCACGGATTTGAACAAGGTGGTTTTGCTCAATCCGACCAATGCAAAAGCCTATCTTTACAAAGGCGATGCGTTTCAGGCACTTTTGGACTTTCCGAGTGCCATCGAAAATTACAACAAATGCCTCGAATTAGATGCCACATATTATGCCGCATTTTACAATCGCGGAATTGCAAAATGTAAAACCAACCAAAATGAAAGTGCTGTTTCGGATTTTACGAACTATTTAGCCAGCAAACCCAACCAGCCCGAAGCCCTGAATTGGAGGGGAAATGCGTACGCCGCACTCGGAAAACACGCGGAAGCAGTGGCGGATTACACCAAAGTAATCGAGCTAAAACCAGACTATACAAAGGCGTATTCCAACCGAGCCAACGCGCTGATGAATGAAAAAAAATACCGCGAAGCGGTAGCAGATTACTCGACTTTGCTGCAAATAGACCCAAATTATCCGAAAGCGTCCGTGAATCGTGCCAAGTGCAAAATCGCTTTGAAAGACTCGCGCGGCGCACTGGCAGACCTCACAAAAGCCATCGAAAAGCAAGAAGGCGACGCTAATTTGTTGCTCAATCGAGGTATTATTTATGCAGAATTACAAAATTTTGATGCCGCCAAAAAAGATTTTAGCTCCGCCATCAAACTGAACCCAGCGAATATTGACGCGCTTATTCATCGTGGAAACTGTCTTTTGAAGCAGGGAGATTTCGTAAATGCAAAGGCAGATTTAGAAAAAGCACTGCAAATAGATGAAAATAATTTGGACGCGCTCGTCGTCATCGGAAATATTGCGATGGAAACAGATAACTTTACGAATGCCACAAAATATTACAATCAAGCGTTGAAAATAAACCCTAAATACTCGGACGCACTCTACAATCGCGCTCGAGCGAAGCTAAAAAATAAGGACGAAAAAGGCGCGCGAGAAGACTGCGAACTGCTGCTCAAAGACGATGCTTTTTACGCAAAAGCCTATCTTGTGACAGGGTTTTTGAAAATAAAAAATGGCGAAAAAGAAAGTGGCTGCTTGGATTTGAGCAAAGCTGGCGAGCTTGGCGAAGCAAGTGCGTACGATTTGATAAACGATAAATGTAAATGAAGACACTCAAAAATTTCCTACTCATTGTCCTATTTTTTGGAATTATTTTGGGGATAGGAAATTTCTTTTTGCCACGATTGTTGCCTGCCCAACGGTTTTCGGGGACGTTGCTCGCTTTGGATACTGCTGCGATAGAGTCCATTGATTTGAAGTATTTTTCTGACCAAAAACCCAATCAAATAAGCCTTATCAGGACAAACTCGCGCTGGACAGCTACGCAAGAAAACATCACGGTCAATGCTCCAAAACAGGTCATCAACTCGCTACTTTCGAGCCTTTCTAACATTCAAGCCGATAGTTTGGTAACTGCGCGCACGCAGTCTTTCCCACTCATAGACTTCTGTGAAATAACTTGCGCGAGCAAGAAAAAATCGGATACCAAGTCCTTTTTAATCAAAAATATCTCCGACTCCTTGAACTTAATCCTCTTAAAATGGAACAAAGACTCCGAAACTTATGCCGCTAAAAGTCCAATCGGAAAATTAATTTCGCACGGTTTTAGCGTTTTTCGTGACACTTCTTTTTTGAGCTTCAACGCTGCCAATGTGACAAAAATTTTTAGTTCCCACTATCATTCCGATACGGTATTTATTTTTCAAAAACATCAAAACGCTTGGAGAATATTTTTTACCGACTCCGAACATTCAGATGCGGCTTTGCCTTACACCGTACTATCCGATAAAGTAGATTCTCTTTTAGATGGCTTTCAGCGAGTTTTTTTAAATGATTTCGCAGACGATTTTTCTCCCGAACAAAACCCAAATAAGGCAATCGTGAGATTACAAATGGGCGATGAAAACGATTTTATTCAGATAGAATCTTTCAAAAATCCAAATAAAATTTTTGCCAATCAGCAAATTGTGCGCTCTTCACAAAATCCAGAAACTTACTTTTGGGCAAAAAAATCAAATTTTGATACCCAATTATTTTTTCGACCATTGCAATTTTGT
>JAYWGG010000361.1:0-10878 GCA_043778415.1 Saprospiraceae bacterium | reverse complement strand
GTAAGAGAGGATTTTAAAAAATACTTCATTGATACAAATGTTTTTGATAAGTAATAAGGTTGTGCGGTTCGAGTTTTAGATTTCAATACATAATCTTTCATAAACGTATCTACGCAGAAACGGTTTTCAATAGAAACGCTAAATTAGAATATTTTTTGATAAAAATTAATCCAACACAAAATTTAGCCAAAAAAACATAAAATTCTGCAAAACAAAAATGTCACAAAATTAAATTTTTTTACAAAAAAAAGCCGTATATAAAGCTCAAAAGCTCACCAAAATAGCTTTTTTACCCACTCCATAAACTCGTCTAGCAGCCGTAATTTTTTGGGCTAAAATTTTTTCTGTCTAAATTTTAATGAATTTTGTCGTCCAAAAAACTACCTTTGTGCGCAGCCGCCAACAAAATCGCTTACCAAACGTTAAACACGAGTTCGCGAAAGCGTTGAAAGAATATTCAAAAAATAATCAGTTTTTATATGATGTATGCAGTCATGATAGGTCAGTTACTATTGAGCCTCTCTATTTTAGTCGTTTTGCACGAAATGGGACACTTTCTTCCCGCTCGCTGGTTCAATACTCGCGTAGAAAAATTTTATCTTTTCTTCGACCCTTGGTTTTCGTTGTTCAAAATAAAAAGAGGCGACACCGAATACGGCATCGGCTGGCTTCCGCTCGGCGGCTACGTCAAAATATCAGGTATGATTGACGAAAGTATGGATTTAGAGCAAATGAAACAACCCGCTCAACCGTGGGAATTTCGCTCCAAGCCTGCTTGGCAACGCCTTATAATAATGCTCGGCGGCGTGACCGTCAATTTTATACTCGGATTTTTTCTCTACGCAATGGTGCTTTGGGTCTGGGGCGAAGAATATTTGCCCGCTTCGGAAGCCAAATACGGCATTTCGGTAGATTCTGTAGGCATGGAACTCGGCTTGCGCGACGGCGACAAAATCCTCGAAGTCGGCGGCAGACCATTTGAAAAATTCAACGACAAACTCGTCCTGCGCGAAATAGTCATCAACAACGCCAACACGATGAAAGTCGAGCGCGACGGAGCGGTCGTCACTTTGCCCATCGATGCCAAATATTCGAGCGTCCTATCGAGTTCAAAATTTAAAGATACGCCTTTGTTTTTGCCCCGAATGCCCTTCGAAATCGGCAAACTCATAAAAGATATGCCCGCCGAAAAAGCTGGATTGCTCGAAAAAGACAAGATTCTGGCAGTCAATGACATTCCGACCGCTTATTTTAGCGATTTTTCTAAACAAGTCAAAGCTCACAAAAACGAAGATATTACGATTAGCGTTTTGAGAAACAATCTCGACACGGTGCGCGTCGCCCTCAGAACTACAGAGCAAGGCATGGTTGGGGTTGCGCCTTTCGGTCCAGACCATTATTTTAATACCAAACGCCAAGATTATTCGCTGCTCCAAGCACTGCCGATGGGCGTGACGAAAGGCACTCGTTTCTTGAGCGACCAGATGAAAGCCTTCGGACAGATGTTCAAAGGGCGCATCAAAGCGTCTGAAAGTCTGGGCGGCTTCGCGAGCATCGGCAAAATGTTTGGCTACCAATGGGATTGGGAGCGTTTTTGGACGATGACGGCGGTGCTGTCACTCATTTTGGGATTTATGAATTTGCTCCCGATTCCTGCGCTCGACGGCGGACACGTCGTTTTTTTACTCTATGAAGTCATCACGCGCCGCAAACCGAGCGACAAAGTGCTGGAATACTCTACCACCGCAGGTTTTTTTCTGCTGATGAGCTTGCTGCTTTACGCCAACGGATTGGACGTGGTGCGAGCGATTTTTGGTAAATAAAAAAACGCTAAAAATAAATGAAACACACTTTTGTTGAAGGTCAGGCGTTCAAAAATATTGATTTTACAGAGAAGTTTCTGCAAAAAGCGGAGTACGAAAACTGTAGCTTTGAGGAGTGCGATTTCTCAAACGCCGATTTATCGGCATTAATTTTCTCTGATTGCATCTTCAAAAATTGTAATTTGAGCCTCGCAAAGCTCACAAAAGCAGCTTTGCGAAACGTTGATTTCAAGCAGTGCAAAATGTTGGGAATTCATTTTGAGCAGTGCAACGAGTTTGGCTTTGAAGCCAGCTTTGAGCGGTGCGCACTCGACCACTCATCATTTTATCAATTAAAATTAAAAAATATGACGTTTCGTGATAGCGGACTAAAAGACGTAGATTTTTCAAACTGTGACTTGACCGAAGCGATTTTTGACGATTGTGACTTACAAAATGCTACTTTTGAAAATACAATCCTTGAAAAAGCCGACTTCTGCACCGCGCGAAACTATCGAATAGACCCCGAAAACAACCGCATTGAAAAGGCAAAATTTTCAATATACGGCGTGGCTGGACTTTTAGAAAAATACAAACTCGATATCAGCTAAAATTTCGCTCGCTCAATCTACTTTTATGAAAATCCATACGCTCGACCTCCAATTTTTGCAACACCCCGAAACCATCGCCGCCTTCTTGATAGAAAGCTCCGACGGCTTGGCGTTGGTAGAAACTGGACCACATTCTACGTTCCACATTTTAGAAAAAGCGGTAGAAAATACTGGTCACAAAATGGCAGATATTCGACACGTTTTTATTTCTCACATTCATTTCGACCACGCAGGCGCAGCATGGTGTCTGGCTGACTTGGGCGCGGACATTTATGTGCATCCTTTGGGAGTCAAACACCTCGCCGAGCCGAGCAAACTCTATAACTCTGCGAAAATGATTTATGGAGATAGAATGGAAGAACTTTGGGGCGAAATGCGTCCGATTGCAGCAAAACAACTATACGGCACGGAACACGGAGCGCAAATAAAAGTCGGCGCAAGCACATTCACGGCATGGCACACGCCCGGACACGCCGTGCATCACGTCGCATGGCAGTTGGACGACGAGGTTCTTTTTACGGGCGATGTGGCAGGAGTCCGAATCGAAAATGGTCCCGCAATGCCGCCTTGTCCGCCGCCCGACATCAACGTCGAAGACTGGTTAAAATCTATCCAACTAATGCGAGAACTGGGTGCAGAAAAATTTTATTTGACTCACTACGGCTTGATAACCAACAAGTTAGCACATTTGGAAGATTTAGAAAAAAGACTTTTGGCGTGGAAAGAATGGATGCGACCACATTTTGAGCAGCAAACGCCGATGACCGATTTAGTACCACTTTTTGAGCAATTTGTAGCGTCAGAATTGTCACAAAATGGCGTAAAAAAGGAAATTTTGCCTCAATATGAAAGCGCAAATCCTGCTTACATGAGTGTTTCAGGACTCTTGCGGTATTGGACAAAAAAGGAAAAATCCTAATAAGATTTTAGTGAGCAGAGGCTGGCATTATTTTTTTGATGACTTCGAATACGGTTTTGCCCAGCTCGACTTCAAGAATTTTCATTGCCTTTTTGTTCGGCTCGACTTGCCCGAAATCAGATTGTTGAAAAGCCATTTTTTGCTCCGCAATGGCAGGTAATTTAGTCGCAACTGTGTGAAGAAACAAAGTAGCAGCAATACTCATCGCCACCAAAAAACTCAATAAAACGACACGATAGCTTGATTTTTTCATTTGGATTTCGATTGTTTGATAGTATAGACTACAAATTACTACAATTAGTTGCATCAAAGTTAAAAAAATATCAAAAATTATCTATTTTTTTTCAGATAAAAAAATTTTATCCGTTTTGAACTACGAAAATACGATCCAATATCTCTACGAACAGCTACCGATGTACCAAAGAATCGGTCCGATGGCGTATAAAAAAGACCTTACCAATACGCTGGCATTAGCGGATTTTTTGGGACACCCCGAGCTAAAATACCCTACTTTGCACGTCGCTGGCACGAATGGAAAAGGTTCAGTGACGCATCTTTTGGCGGCTGCCCTCCAAGCGCAAGGAAAAAAAGTGGGTGTTTACACGTCGCCGCACTACAAGGATTTTCGGGAGCGAATTAAAATCAACGGAACTTATGTTTCAAAAAAATTTGTGACATGGTTTGTAGAGCATACTCGTAGCATATCCGACCAAATAGAACCTTCCTTTTTTGAGCTTTCGAGCATGATGGCGTTTGAATATTTTGCCCACGAGAAAGTAGATATTGCTGTGATAGAAGTAGGTTTGGGTGGTAGATTGGATTCGACAAATATTATTTCGCCACTTTTGAGCGTTATCACCAACATCAGCTTCGACCACACGGCATTGCTCGGCGAAACTTTACCACTTATCGCCGCCGAAAAAGCGGGCATCATCAAGTCTAAAACGCCCGTAGTCATCGGAGAATATTTGGAAAATACGAAGCCCGTTTTTGAAAAAAAAGCCGCCGAAATGGAAGCCGAAATATTTTTTGCACAGCAAACACTGTCGGTGGAAATATCCAGCTCCAGCACTACGCATACTACTTTTGAAGTATTTGAAAATAATTTTTTAAAGTATAATAACCTGATAGTCAATATTAATGGAGATTATCAGTCCAAAAATATTGCGACTGCGTTGCACGCTATTGGCATATACAATGAGTTGCCAAACGTAGAAAAAATAAGCGACCAACATATTAGAGATGGTTTTCTCGACCTCAAAAAAACTACGAATTTTCTCGGACGATGGCAAATTCTTGGTACTCACCCGACCGTCATTGCCGATAGTGCGCACAACGAAGCTGGACTAAAATTGGCTATCCAACAACTCAAAACACTTCCATACAGAGAGCTGCACATCGTCTTAGGGTTTGTAAACGACAAAGATGTTTCCAAAATGCTCACATTTTTTCCGACATCAGCCAAATATTATTTTGCAAAAGCTGATATTCCTCGTGGATTAGATGCAGAAGTATTGAAAAATGAAGCTGCAACCAAACATTTAATTGGCGAAAGTTATGCCTCCGTGAAAGATGCACTGCTCGCCGCTCAAAAAACTGCCGCCGACAATGACTTGATTTATGTCGGTGGCAGTTGCTTTGTGGTAGCGGAAGTTATCTGAATTATTCTTATTTTTATAAAAATATAGTATATTTGTGACTTTTTAGAATGGTCGTAAAAACTTTAGTAATCTACGAAAACCCGAAAAGTGTCTTTTAGCTTTGTCGGTTTTTACAAAATTAAAGTGCCAGTTACCTGAACTTTTTAGGTATTTTAGGTATTATTTAGAAAAAAATCATGGAAAATAAGATACACGAAACCGATATTTTAATCATCGGTGCTGGTCCGACGGGATTATTTACGGTGTTTGAAGCGGGCTTACTCAAACTAAAATGCCACTTGGTGGATTCGCTTCCGCAAGCAGGCGGGCAACTGACCGAAATATATCCTAAAAAACCAATTTATGATATTCCGGGCTGTCCCGAAATTCTGGCTGGCGACTTGGTGGACAATCTGATGCGTCAAATTGAGCCGTTCAAACCAGGTTTTACACTCGGTGAGCGAGCCGAAATCATCGAAAAAACAGCCGACAACCGTTTCCGTTTGGTAACCAATAAAGGTACGGAACACCTTGCGCACGTCATCGCTATCGCAGGTGGTTTGGGTTGTTTTGAGCCACGCAAGCCACCTATTGATAATATTTCGGAGTATGAAGATTGCGGCGTAGAATATATGGTAAAAGAACCCGAATTTTATAGAAATAAAAATATTGTAATCGCTGGCGGCGGCGATTCTGCATTGGATTGGGCGATATTTTTATCAAATATTGCGGATTCTGTGACACTTATTCATCGACGTAAAGACTTTCGAGGCGCATTGGATTCTGTAGAAAAAGTGCTGGACTTACAGCAAAAAGGACGGATAAAAATTGTCACAGAAGCGCAAGTTATTGGATTAAAAGGAGAGAAAAAATTGAGCCATGTGCGAGTACGACACGATGTAGAAGGCGACTTTGATATTGCTACCGACCATTTTATTCCGCTTTTTGGCTTGACTCCGAAGCTCGGTCCTATCTCGGATTGGGGTCTGAATATCGAAAAAAACGCCATCGAAGTCAATACTTTTGACTACTCTACCAACGTGCCGGGCGTGTACGCTATCGGCGATATTAACACTTATCCGGGAAAATTGAAACTCATTTTATGTGGCTTTCACGAAGGCACTTTAATGGTGCAGTCCGCTTTCCGCTATATTTTTCCAGACAAAAAGCTCTCTTTCAAATATACAACGGTCAGTGGAATAGAATCATTTTAATAAAATAATTCAACACAAACAGCTAATTTTATAAATTTTTTATTTCGTGGAAATTCAGTATAATAAATCATTAAAAACGCTCAATACATTTGGAGTAGAATCACAAGCGGCTACTTACGGCGAAATAAATGCATTGAAAGAGTTGCGAAAAATTATTAAAAATAATAAGCAAAAAATTTTTATTTTAGGCGGCGGCAGTAATATTTTACTCCCTGAACGCATAGAAAATAAATTGGTTTTAAAGAACAATTTATTGGGGATTCAGCGAGTCCGTGACCACGAAAAAAATACTTACGTCAGCGCAATGTCAGGTGAAAGCTGGCAAAATCTGGTAGAATGGTGTGTGGAACGCAATTTGGGCGGCTTGGAAAACTTATCCTTGATTCCCGGTACAGTCGGAGCTGCGCCTATCCAAAATATCGGCGCGTACGGCGAAGAACTAAAAAATAAGCTGTCACATTTGTACGCAATTCATCTTAAAACAGGTAAAAGATACCGTTTTTCAAACAAGAAGTGTAAGTTCGGCTATCGGGATAGCATCTTCAAAAATGAACTTCGTGGAGAGTATTTTATTACGGAAGTTATCTTTCGTTTGCCCAAAATACCAAAATTGAACCTTCAATATGGCGATATTCAGAAAATTCTCGACGAAAAAAATGTCACAAATCCGACTATAAAACACGTTTCCGAAATAGTAATTGCGATAAGAAAAAGCAAACTCCCCGACCCTTCTGAATTGGGTAATGCAGGTAGCTTTTTCAAAAATATCCTCGTTGCGGAGAAGGATTTTAAAAGACTTCAGCAAGAATTTCAAGAGATACCACACTATATTTCTAATAACAATATGACAAAAATTCCGTCGGCTTGGTTCATCGAACAATGCGGCTGGAAAGGAAAAAAAGTAGGAAATGTCGGCTGCCACGAAAAACAAGCACTGGTATTAGTCAATCACGGAGGTGCAAGCGGCAGCGAGATAAAAACATTTGCAGAGCAAATAATTTTATCCGTCCAGCAAAAATTCAATGTCACATTAGTTCCCGAAATAAATATTTTATTCTAAAAAATATTTGTTGGCTATTCCCCTCTAAAAATGGGTTTTCTCTTCGCCATAAAGGCGGTTACTCCCTCCCGATAGTCGGCGGTCGTGGCTGCTTTGAATTGTAGTTGGTCTTCGATAGCCAGTTGCTGCTCCAAATTGTTAGAAAGTGATTCGTTGAGTGCGCGCTTGACAAAACCTAACGCTAATGTGGGCATTTGTGACAGGGTTTGTGCTATTTTTTCTACTTCTTCGCCAAAAATATCATCTGCAAAAAACTTATAAATCATACCTAATCTTTCGGCTTCTACCGACATGATTTTGTCGCCCAACATCATCAAAGCACTCGCTTTTTGGAAACCAATCAGGCGCGGCAGCGTAAAAGTACCGCCACTATCTGGAATCAATCCAATTTTACTAAATGCCTGAATAAACGACGCAGACTCTGCCGCCACTACAATATCGCAAGCTAAAGCGAGGTTTGCGCCAGCGCCAGCCGCAACACCATTAACGGCTGCGAGTACGGGTTTTGCTATGTTTCTCAAGCGCATCACTATCGGATTGTAGTGTTCTTGAAGAATCGTATTGAACGACGGCGCATTGGGATTGGTGACTTCCGCCAAGTCCTGCCCCGCGCAAAAAGCCTTTCCACTTCCAGTCAAAATAATAACTCGCACGTTTTTATCGGCTTCGCAATCGTCTAAAGCGGCTTGTACTTCGAGTGCCATCTCCCGATTAAAACTGTTGAAAACTTGCGGACGATTTAGAGTAATTTTTGCAATTCCGCTCTCATTTTTTTCAAAAATAATATGCATAAAAATATATTTTTTAATTTTTTGTGACAAAAATACAATTTGTCACAAAATTAGATTATTTTTCTTTAAATGGATTTAGAAAAAAATCATTTCGTAGAAATGTGGTGTCTGTCAAAGCGTACAAAAATTCTATTACGTCTGCTTTTTCGTCCTTGCTCAATGCGTAGCTGCTTATCAGACGGCTTTTGTTAGGGTGCTTACGTCCGTCTTTAATCTGTATATTTATTGGGCTATTTCGTCCTCCGTGCTGAAAAATATCCATTACTTCACTCAAATCGGACACGCTACCATCGTGCATATACGGCGCTGTAATCGCAGCATTGCGAAGTGTGGGAACTCTAAATTTTCCCTTGTCTTTTTGAAGTTTGGTCGTTTCAAATAAACCGTTGTCATCTTTTGGGTAGTCACGATACAAGCCAATATTATAAAAAATATTACTGTCAGTCACCGCTACCGTAAAATCTGGCGCAGGATGGCAAACACCACATTTTAATTTTTCTCCAAAAAATAATTTTTCTCCTTTTTGGGCAGAAAGCGACATCGCGGTACTGTCATTTTGAAAATGAAATCGGTCGTAGGGCGAGTTTTTACTTTTCAAACTATTTATATATTGAGCCAGCGAACTGGTAAGAATTTGCCATGTCACAACTTTTTTTGTCACAAAAAAATGATATTTTTCATTTTTATTAATAAATGCTAACACATTACTTGTGTCGGCATCGGACAGTCCAAGCTCAGGCGGGTGCTGTCGAAAAATTGGCTGCACAAACTGTTGTTCCAATGTTTTTAGGTCTGGATTCGCCCAATTATACGTTTTATATTGAGAAATATTGAGTAAAGTCGGCGAATTTCGCTGTACTACGTCCGCTTCTAATCCCAGCGATTGGCGATAGCCATCGGTAAAAGCAAGCTCTGGCGCATGGCAGCTTGCACAAGATTTAGTTCCATTTTTTGACAGTTTTTTTTCAAAAAAAATAAAATGCCCTAATTCTTTCATGTCATCAGATTCAACTTTTTCTGACAAAAAAGAACACACTAAAAAACTCACTATGAGCGTACAAATTATCTGTTTGATGCTATTTTTAATAAAATGTGATAAAAAAATTCGATTATTTGACCAAAATTAAAGATTGTTGCGTAATTTTATGTTTTCTAAACAATTATATCTAAAAAATATGAAAAAATTAACACTGTTTCTAATTGCTTTGGCTATTTGTGGCACAAATTTCGCCCAAATTAGTGTCACAAGTTCGTCTTTTCCTGTGGCTGGCGATACTTTAACTGTCACGCTGGTGCAAGCTCCGCCGAATGCGCTCTCTTTGGGCAACGGTGGTGCGAACCAAACTTGGAATTTCTCCGCGCTCAACGTCGGTTTTATAAGAAAATCTGTCATCAGACCTGCTTCGGAAGGGCAAAATGCGGCGGATTTTCCGACTGCGAATCTTTACACCTCTGTTGCTGGTGGTACTGCTGAAGAATACCTCAAAAGCGGTGCCACAAAATACGAATATCTCGGATACGCAGGTGCAGACCCGCTCGGCGTTGGTATCAATGTGAAAGCGAGGTACAATCCGACGGAAATTCAGCGCACTGCGCCGCTCAAATTCAAGGACAAACATAGCTATAATTCCGCTTTTTTAGTACCTTTTGGGAAGGAAATTGTTCCAGACACGATTTTGAGTACTTTGCCGATTCAGCCAGATTCTTTTCGGCTAAAATTTGCGAGTTTGCGGAAAGATACGGTAGATGCTTGGGGGGCGATGACGATTCCGGGAGGTACGTTTCAGGTGCTTCGCGAGCGAAGAATTACCTACAATGATACGAAATTAGAGGCAAAAGTTCCGTTTTTGGGCTGGATAGATGTTACAAGTTTTGTGAGTGGCATCGGCGGCGGATTTTTAGGAAAAGATACTACCGCACAGTTTTATTTTTGGAATGATGTGGCAAAAGAACCTATCGCCAACGTGAGTGTGAACAAAGATACTTTGAGCCAGATAGAAAGTGTGACATTCAAAGTAGTGAATACGATGACAGGAGTTGCGCAAATCGAGAGCAATAATTCTGGCTTTGATATGTCAATTTCACCCAATCCAGTGAAGAATTTCGCGCTCATCGACCTTTCGGTAGCTGTCACAGGAAAGCATTTATTGACAATTTATAATCTTCTCGGACAGAAAGTTTGGCAAAAAGAATATAATTTCGGGACAGAGAAAGAGCGTTTTAGTGAAAATTTAGAGCCGCTACAAAACGGAAACTATTTCATACGCTTGAGTGACGCAAAAGGTAAGTCGTTGATTACCAAACAGTTGCACAAAGAGTAATTGTTAGTGATTAGTTTTGAGTTTTGAGTTGCGTAAATAATTGCTAATAAAATAGTTAGAATAAAAAAAACGTTTGTAAAAAGAAAATTCTTTTCACAAACGTTTTTTTTATTCTAATTTTGGTCTTGCTGCAACCTTCTGAATCAGTGAATGTCTTTATGAAAGTTAAAGTGGACTAAATAATTTTGAAAAAATTAGGGAAGTGCAGTTATTCAATTTTGAAAGCTGCGCTTCTTTTTTTTTAAATAACTCATGTTACGCAAAATATTTTTCTACTAAAATATCTTGCAGCATTTTATTTAATGTGACTGTATTTTCAGACGTGCCTTGTAGAAATTCAAGTTTTTGCAAAAATATCATCTGGCGAAGCGAAAACTGTTTGAAGTCTGGCGGAGCCGACGAGTATTTTTCGCGCGCCGATGAGATTTTTAAGCAAAAACTTTAGAATTTATACAGAGCACTTGATTTTTTTGGTTACTTTCTTCTCCTTCCCCTCTGGGGAAGGTCGGGTTGGGGATAA
>JAYWGG010000360.1:0-3512 GCA_043778415.1 Saprospiraceae bacterium | reverse complement strand
CAAATTGAGAAAATACCTAAAAGATGACCCCAACGTAGAATTGGTAAACATTCACGGCAACGGCTTTCAGCTGTTGGTAAAGACGGAAGAAAGTGTGTAATCACACTATCATATATTTCAAACTGATGGACTCAAATAATAAATGCAACTACTCCCATAGTTGCATTTATTACTTGAACTCACGACTGTAATACCCAAAATAAATATATGGTTCGGCAAAACAACGTGTAAGCCATGTTAGCAACACAACCATATTCTTTTATCGGACAATAATTTTCCCACTGTGCGTGATGCCTCCGATGCTGCTTTGGAGCGTATAAAAATAAATTCCTTGCGTCCAGTCGCTTACATTGACCTGCAATAGCTTCTGCTCCTCCGACACTTCGGTGGCAAATACCTTTTGACCATTAGCGGCATAGATGTCCAAAATACACTTTGTTGGCATTTTCGACGGCAATTCTATCCACACAGTTTCGTGGGCAGGATTGGGATATATGTTCAGTGTTTGGACGAATGGAGTGGCAAAAGTTCCAGTCACATTGCCTTGTTCATTGACTTTGAGAACATACAAGTCTGCGCCTGCGTTATTTTGGTAATCGCACTTCACGCCGTACATCAAGCAACCGCCGTCAGAAGTTGCCAATAGCCCGAGCATAAAATAATATGCGTCGTTGCCATAAGTTTTCATCCATCGCTGTTGGAGTGTGGAGTCATATTGCACCAACACAAAGGCAGACGGGCGGTTTGCGTTGGTGGGCAAACTTATCGAAACATCTAATGTGCCGCCTATAAAAATTTTATTTTTGTCCGTATAATCAATACTTTTCAAAGCGGCTGGCATATCAGCAGTATCCTTGCCTTTACCAAATTTTTTGATTTTCAAGACATTAAAGTTAGTGCTGCACATAGCTACGCCAATGTCTTGGTCGTCGTCTGAGTCCGTAGTCCAATATTTACCAGTTAGTAAAAAAGTGGTGTCGCTCAAATATTTTATATCGCCTTGTGCATTTAAGTACGGTAGAGGATATGCGAATCGAAGTGTTTCGCCTGTAAGATTGAATGATTTATCAACTTTTCTTAATTCCTCTCCATGCAGGATAAAAAATTTGCTCGTATCGTTTGGAACATACATTTTATTTACGAAGTCTAAAACACCAGAATATTTTTTGAGTGCAATCAGCTCTCCGTCCATGCTTATTTTTGCAGAAAATGGCAACAGCTGGTCTGTAGATGCCCATTGAAACACCGTCGCACCCAGAAAAATGGTATCCCTAAAAACCGTACATTGACCAAATCCTTGCTCGCTTTGAGAAATATAAATCGTGGTATCTTTCAGCAAGTCGAGCGTTTTAGAGAAATGAGCTATCCATAAAAAGTTGCTATCCGAATCCGCACGGGTCATACCACCGATGCCTAGATATTCGTTGGGTCGCTCAAAGATGCCAAGAAGTCCCAAAGCATTGTTGGGTTTGATGAAAGATTTTTCTTGAAGTAAATTTCCGGAAGCGTCAAGTTCTATCAATTTCATACCATACGCCTTCGAACTGTAAAAAGGAGTCACTAATCCAGCTATGAGATAGTGGTGCGCGGCATTTTCGATAATCAATTCGCTTTGTTGGAGTTGGCTGCTGCTGTTCGTGTACTCAAATCCAACACTTTGAGCGCGGCTTCTCTCACAAAAAGACGACAAAATTAGAAAAAAACAAATAATATTTTTCATAATAAGAATTGATTTTAAATAACCTCCAACGACCATACTTATTTTAATGTATGCCGTTGGAGGTTGGGTTAATTTATGAATTTTTTACTTTTAGAAACTCGATGATAATTGAGATTAGGTATAACTTTAGCTATTTAGCAACAGTTACAATCGCTAACAGGTACATTGGGCGGACACGGTGGGCAAGGACATTGCACGCTTTTGCCATACTTAATATGTCCTCGATGAAAAATTCTATAGTTACCTCCGCTAGTAACTACATCGTCAAAGAAACTTAAATTAATAAAACCTTTACCACTTGGAGTGGCTTGCGTAATAATATTGTAGATGTTACAATAATACCAATTCATATCAACGGGATTTATACACTCGGTTTGAGGCATACTATTCACACGGGTAGCAAATACCAAATAGTCCCGTTTGTCATCAAATGGTGTTACATCATTAGGATTAATTATATCAAATGGCTTATCATGTAACGGGTTAATTTCAATATCCTCAATGTCTGTAAAATATGAATGATTCTGCAAAGTACCCAGTGGATAGCGCAAATTAATCGCATTGCGCAAAACATCAGCAGCATCCAAGCCGAAATTACCTGGATTTCCACAACACGTTCCCCTTCCAGCATTACAATACCAATAGTCCATTGGCGTAAACACGTTACAATTCATTTCTGGTCCATTTAAGTTATCGGTTGCAATAATGGTCGTCATCTTAAGATTGACTGAACTCGCTGTAATAGAAGCAACTTCAACATCAATTAATACAGGATTTTTAAAATCAGATGTTAATCCATAATAATGCTGTGAAAGATAATTTTGAGCCATTTCGTAGGCTAACAACAGAGAATTAGCAGCTACAACATTATTAGTCACTGGTACACTAAATGTATTTGTTTCTTCACTGTACTTGGAATAGGGAAGACTTGCATTAGCATAGGTAGCATTGAGCAGTGCCTCAATATTCCATTTTACATCCTGTACTTCCATGTTTTCATCATTCCTTTCCGCAGCACCTACTTTTAAGTCCTTAATACGGTCACGAAATAAATGTATTCTCGCTTTCAACTTCTCTGCATCAGATGCTGGTGCAGAATTGAATAACGTGGAGGTATTGTTCTGGGCAGTAATACCCGATTGAAGGTTACTGCGGTCAATCTGCTTATCCCTCGTACAACCAATGTAACCCAAGATAGCAGTAATACAGGCGAGTGAGATTACACCAAATAATAATCTACCCCCCCCCCGAAAAAAGAAATTAAATTTGTTCTTTTTCATAAAATAAAAATTTAAAAGTGTTTAAAAAATAATTAATTTTCTCTACCCTAAAAAATATATCCACTACTCTAGAAAAAGCGCTATATTTGTGCCGTTGTAGAGAGTTTTGCCACGTTTTTATTATCCTCTGTCACGTGAATAATCATCAATAAAAACCATGCTGACTTCAAACAACACAACATAGAGGCAAGTAGCACACAAAGAGCTACTTGTCTTTTTTTTGTTAATATTGAATCAACAGCGCAGACTTATCCAAAACGGAAAAATATGCTAAAAATAAATGTATAGTTTGGCAAAATCGTGTGTGACTCATACTACATCACACAAAGTATCAAACGCAAATATAACGTATTAATTTAAGTATGCAAGTTTTTTAACAAAAAAATCAAAAAAAATTTCATTTTTTTTTCTATATAAAATAAAAAAAGCCCTTAACCGCGTTTGCGATTAAAGGCTTTTATAATATTGAGTTGGCAGCGACTTACTCTCCCACATACTTGATGCAGTACCAT
>JAYWGG010000359.1:0-3516 GCA_043778415.1 Saprospiraceae bacterium | reverse complement strand
GATAATCGGCAAATATTTTTTTGCGAATATTCGGCTTCAAGATATGCAACAACTCCGACACGATATTTTTCTGGTTCAGTCGCTCTTGGATAAGCTCGGTCACAATCGGGCGGTCGGCAATCAGATTGACCAACGAAATATACTTAATGCTGACCAATTTTTTGGCAATAAAATATGACAATCGGCTGCCGCGATAGCAAACGACTTGCGGCACACCGAAAAGTGCGGTCTCGAGCGTGGCAGTACCCGACGTAACCAATGCGGCGACCGATTGGGAGAGCAAGTCGTAGGTTTTTCCGCTCGTGAGGATGACTTTTTCAGTAGCGAGATTTTTGTTGATGATGGTTTTGTAAAAAGCCGACGGTATGGACGGCGCAGCCGCTATAACAAATTGATAATCAGCAAATTGTGAATTGGCAGCGCTCAACATCAGTGGCAGGACTTTCCGAATTTCTTGCCGACGGCTGCCCGGCAGCAAAGCGATAATTGGCTTTGGAGAACTCAAAAAATCGCCTGCGGGAGCTTCGTAAGTCGCTATCACGTCGAGCAACGGATGCCCAACGAAATGCACAGGATAGTCGTATTTTTTGTAAAAATCTTCCTCGAATGGTAAGATAACGAACATCTGCGACACCGATTTTTTGATGTCGTGGACGCGACTGCTGTGCCAAGCCCAAAGTTGGGGCGAAATATAGTAAAACACACGAATATTTTGTGTCGCCGCCCACTTTGCGATGCGTAGGTTGAAACCCGGATAATCAATCAAAATCAATACATCGGGCTGAAAATCAAGAATATCTTGCTTGCAAAAACGAATGTTGGCAAAAATAGTACGGATATTTTTGGCGACCTCCAGAAATCCCATAAACGCCAAATCGCGGTAATGTTTGACGATTGTTGCGCCAGCCGCTGCCATCAAATCGCCGCCCCAAGCCCGAAATTCGGCGCACCCGTCTTCGTTGCGAAGTGCTTTGAGAAGGTTCGAGCCGTGCAAATCGCCCGAAGCCTCGCCTGCGATGAGGTAGTATTTCATAAAAAAACGGTTGAGAAGTGTGTTCAAAAGTACATGCGTATTTTCTATTTTCCTCCTTTATTACGCCAGTTCTTTCCAAAAATAAAAAATCCAAACGGCGGCGCAAAGCGTGGTCGCTATCACTACGCCACGCATTGACGCGTCCAATTTGCGCAAGCGAAAAAACCGCATCGGAAGCAGATTGCAGCAAATACCGAGCATCAAAAGCGTCCGCACTCGAAACGTGTTGGCATCGGGCAATATTTCCCACGCGAAAAGCTGTTCGGCGACCATTTGGAGCGTCGCGTAAGCCACGAAAGGCACCGCCAAGCCTATCAAAAATCCTTTGAGCAACGCCCATTTTTCATTTTCCATCTTGGTATTGTGCGCTAATTTTTTGTGTTCAAAAGTTTCATTTCGTAGATAGCGGGATAAATCGTCAAGTCGTGACCGCAAGGCACTACCGAAACAAAACCGTTCTCCAAAGCCCAAATATCGGTGTCTGCGCCCGTGTCGTCGTTGATAAATTTGCCCGTCAGCCAGTAATATTTTCGTCCCGACGGGTCGGTACTTTCTACGAACTCCTCCTTCCAGCGCGCGTTGGCTTGGCGAGCTACTTTGATGCCTTTTATCTCCGCCAGAGAAAGTTGGGGGATATTGACGTTGAGCAAATTGCAGCTTTTCAGCCCCGTGTCCAACACATAGCGAATGACTTGCTTCGCAAAATGCTGTGCGGGCTCAAAATCTGCCTCAAAACGGTAGTCCAACAACGAAAAACCGATACTCGGGATTCCCTCCAAAGCCGCCTCCATCGCTGCCGACATCGTGCCAGAATAAATGATATTGATAGACGCATTAGAGCCGTGATTGATGCCCGAAACACACAAATCAGGCGTTCTGTCCTTCAAAATAACGTGTTTGGCAAGCTTCACGCAATCCACAGGCGTACCACTGCACTCGTATGCCTCTACGCCCTCGAACACGCCCACTTTGTTGAGCCGAAGTGGGTCGGAAAGCGTTATAGCGTGACCTTTCGCGCTCTGCGGCGAGTTGGGAGCGACCACCACGACCTCCCCAATTTTTTTCGCTACCGCCACCAATGCTTTGATGCCCGGAGCAAACATTCCGTCATCGTTGGTCACTAAAATCAAAGGTTTTTTCATTTTTCTTCATTTTTTCAAAACCCAAAAGTAGTGATATTTTGTTCAAATAGTCTATTTTTCGACGAAAAGAAGAATTTTTTAGAATAATACACCATATTACAGGCTGCATAGTAAGTACCAAAAATATTGCATTTTGAAAATACTCGAAAAAAAGATATTCAATGACCCTGTGTATGGGTTCATCAGCGTTCCGAAGGGCATTTTGCTCGACCTGATTGACCATCGCTGGATGCAGCGAATGAGCCGAATCAAGCAGCTCGGAATGTCGCATTATGTGTATCCGGGCGCGCTGCACACTCGGTTTCACCACGCACTTGGCGCGCTGCACCTGATGCAGCAGGCGTTGGAAGTGCTGCGAAACAAAGGCGTAGCGATTACGGACGAGGAGTTTGAGGGAGCTTCGATAGCTATTTTGTTGCACGATATTGGGCATGGACCTTTTTCGCACGCGCTGGAACATATTTTGGTGAATGTGCATCACGAAGAAATCTCGATACTTTATATGGAGCAGCTCGATGAAGAATTTGGAGGCAAATTAAATTTGGCACGTCAGATTTTTAGTGACCAATATCCAAAGAAATTTTTGCACCAGTTGGTTTCGGGACAATTAGATATGGATAGATTGGATTTTTTGAGTCGCGATAGTTTTTTTACGGGCGTAGCGGAGGGCGTGGTGGGCTATGACCGCATTATACAGATGTTGGCGGTGCAAGACGGCGAATTGGTGGTAGAAGAAAAAGGCATTTATTCGGTCGAAAAATTTTTAATCGCCCGCCGCTTGATGTATTGGCAGGTTTATTTGCACAAAACGGTCTTGGCAGCCGAGCAAATGCTGATACAAACTTTTCGCTACGCCAAAAAACTTGCCCAAAGCGGTTTTGACCTCAAGTTGGACGAGTCGCTCTCCTATTTTCTATACAACAATGTCACAACAGAGGACATAAAATTAAATAAATTGGCTTTTTTGACCAAATTTTCACTTTTAGACGACATTGATATTATTTTTTCACTCAAAAAATTAGCAAATACCAAAGACATTTTGCTACCTTTGCTCTCGAAAGGTATATTGGATAGGCATTTATTTCATGTCACATTAAGTAAAATACCTTTCGAGCGTGACTATTTAGAAAAAATACGTCTGAAAGCAATCCAAGAACTCAATATCCCGTCCGTATGCGTCGGTTATTTGGTTTTCGACGGTATCGAGAGTAACAATGCTTACGATACACAGAAAGACGAGATTAAAATAAAATATAAAAATGGGAAAATACTCCCACTTTCAGAAGCGTCGGATTATAATTTGCAACAAAATAAAATTATTAAACATTATATATGTTTTCC
>JAYWGG010000358.1:0-10911 GCA_043778415.1 Saprospiraceae bacterium | reverse complement strand
TTTTAGACTACAAAAGTAGTAAAAATATCTTACGAAAGAAGAAAAAACCAAGAACTTCGTAGAAATTCTTGGTTTTTTGTAAAAACTTGAATTTCTCTGTGGCAACTCATACACACAAGTAGAGCCAAGCCGATGCCGATAAATATTGAAGTTTTTTTCATGATTTTTTATTTTGGTAGCTTGATGCACATAGCAAAGTGATTATCAGCTACATATAAACAATTCAATACAGGATTGATAGTTGTACTCATGTAAGAAAATGAACCGTAATTGCTGTTTTTTCTTTTTTTGAGCGGCGATTTTTCTGCCCAAATGATATTTCCATTATCGGCATTGACAGCATATAGCTTTCCGTCGCCAGTCCCTGCAAAAAATAACATATTGTTGTAATATTCTATATCTTTGTAAATATTACTGGCTTGTATAGACCAGCATAAACTGCCTGTGTTTGCATCTATACAAAAAAGAGTTCCAACGGTGGTGTTGCCAAATATTTTTCCATTGGCTGCCACCAATTTACAAATAGACGGATTATAAAAATTTGGACTCTTCCACAATTCATTTCCTGTGTTTAGATCAATACAATGCACCGCATCATTTTGATAATATACCTTTTCTCCTACTACTAATGGGGGAAATGGTACTCCTCCTCCGTAATCTTTTTTTTCCCAAACGACTTCTTTTTTATGAAGGTTGTACGCTCGCATATTTATGCGTGTTTTATGGGTATCAAAGTTATACTGTCCTTCATCAAAAACCAACATCGTATCTCCTTGAGGATTAATCCAACCTGCAGGCGGTTCAAAACTTGTAGTGTAGCCATCGGAAGCGACAGCAGTGAGCAAAGTGTCCCAATGGATACCGTCTGAAATATCCGAGCGCACCAAATGAGTAATAGTATCGTTTGGATGAGATGTAGTAGCTCTTACATGAAAGACGTTATTTTTGAATACACTCATTCGCGGATGTCCCCCCAGAAGTCCAGGCGGAACTTTATACCTCCAGTTTGTTTGCCCATTGTCAGCAGATATGCTATACATCTCGCTCCAATCGCAAAAATATATTTTATCTTTTGCGCTCCACCAGTCTGAAATTTCATGTCCGTACTGGCTTGGTATGTAGTCGTCCCATGTCCAAAGTAAATTTCCATTTTTTGCGTCGCGCCCTTTCACGAGCCAGTTTCCTATGCCGTAGTCCTGCGTAAAAATAACTTTGTCATTCCAAATTACTGGTTTTTGAGATTTATAATCGCCTGTGTCTGCGCCCAATGGAACAGCCCAAATAATTTCTAACTTACTTTTTACAGTGTCGCAGCCGATATAGCAAGTTGGTACTACGGGCGTAGGCATTATTTCTCTATGGCAACTCATACACACAAGTAGAGCCAAGCCGATGCCGATAAATATTGAAGTTTTTTTCATGATTTTTTATTTTAACTTTTTAAATAGTACCCAACTCGTTGAAAATAACGAGTTGGGTACGTTGATAGATATTATGGACGTTCTGCAGTTTTAAAAAAAATACCACCACCTAAATAGTTACATTCTCCTCTAAACAGCATATTTAAGGCTGTTTTAGTATTGGAGTCATTCCTCATTTGCTGATGGTTACTCCCAAGCATCTTCCAATTAAATATAGCACCTGGAAAATTCTGTGCCGACTCTTGCAGTATAATACCGTCAGAAGGTTTGTAAGTTTTACTAAATTCTGCGGGCAGCCTTACTCGACAGTAAGATTCTTTACAATCGGGATGCGGAGCATTTAGAATAGTTCCGTCGTTACATAAACACCTTTCAGGTTTATCTATTATAGTCAAAGCACCAGTAATGGTTTTGAAGCTGTCATCGAAATTTAGCAGCCAGTCCAAACCTCTACCCCAATCGTCTCTTTTGGTTTTTAGCCAATCACTAGCTTGGAAATATGGGAATCTTGATTCTTTCCGAATTATCGCATCTCTATAAGCCTCATACTTTGCTTTATAATCCATGATTGCATCATTTGCTACCGTCACCATTTGACTGTCATCATCTGCGCCAAAAGGAGGATATTGATTGGGCGTTTTGATTTCAAGTGAGCTTAATACCCTCCATGAGGTATTTACCTCATCTTCTACTCCATAGAAAGCAACTTTTGGAATATTGAGCGCACCCGCAGGAGTCTGAAAAGCGTTCAGTGTACCCAAAACAGTCGCACCAACCTCGTAATCTTCTGTAATTCCAACATTAAAATCGCTCAAAAGCGTCTTTGTTACTACGGAACTTCCGAAGGTGTTACAAAGTGCTTCGAGCCCATCTTGAACGTATCCGCCTATAAGATTTCGAACTAATCTGATATCTAATAGTATTTCGTTTACCTGTGGCTTTACTAAAGCTTTACAGCCCGAACTGAGCAGATCACCATATTTGGTTTTATTATTCAATATCCTTGCTCCCTGATGCGGTGTGCCGAAAGTTACTATACCACCATAAGGACGTTGAGCGTTTGGCGCGTAAAACAAATTTTGCATATCAGCAGCCCTCGACACTATACCACCTTGACTGTGGGCAATGATGATATTACGTCCTTTAGGTACATTTTGATTGGAAGCAGTGTTACCACTATCAAATAACTCTCTCAAAGTATTTCCAGCACTTTCTAATGCGCTTTGTTGATTAACATAACTAGGAAACACAGAGGTTACTTCACGCGGACGGTATCCCGGTATTGGAGCAGTAAGTGCCTGTGATGTTGTTGCAGTTGCAGCTCTTTCCCAAGAGCCAATATTTCCTCCCAAGCCATGCACCCAAAACACCAACCTATCTCCCTCAAAAAGCGGTCCGCCATTGGTGTTTGACGCATCTGGCACCGAAGGAGGTTCGCCGGATAAAAAGGTGGTTCCGCCGTCTTGTGGTTTTATGGTATAGTTGCCGTCACAGACTGGTCGCTGCGCCATCAATCTATCGCTAACGAAGAGCAATATAATGGCAATTATTGAATATTTAAAATATTTCATTGTTTTTTTATTAAAATAGTTGAAAAAAAAATTACTTACATCGGATTTATTTTTTTACGAAGCGTTGGATATCGGATTTGCCGCCGCTTTCGGTGCGCACAAAGTAAATGCCACCTTGCAAGCTGCCGATGTCGAAAGCGACGAGTTGCCCGCCTTTTTGTCCTGCTTTTTGCATCACTACTTGTCCGAATACGTCGGTCAGTGCCACTAACACAGCGGCATCAGCGTCTTCGTAGGAGGGAAGCTGCACGAACAAATTGGTTTCCGCAGGATTCGGAAAAAGTAAGATTTTACTGCTTCCGGGCGTTGCGTCGGCTGGTAGCCGTGCGGATTCTATCTGCGCGGCTGCCTCGGCGGTGTTGGAGTTCTGCCCGATGCGCGGCTGATTGTTGCCTGTTTTATCCAATCTGACATATTTTGAAAACGTCGTTTTGGTAATTTTTTGGGCGCACACGCCACCGCCCAGCGTGACTTGCTCCATCTCAATTCTTTGAGTCGGAATAGATTTTCCATCTATCACTGTATAAAGTTTGGATATAGAAAAAACAACTTTGTTATTTTCTACTTTTGCCCATTCAGTGCGTTTGTTGGCAGCGTCGTAAAGATTTCTGATTCCGTCCTTGTCTATCTGCACCGCGCCGTTGCTCAACATCGTCACATTCGCGCCCTGCTGACTCAAACTTTGGATTTGAGCAATTCCCATCGCTGGAAAAGTTTGGTTGGGTGCTATTCCATTGGCAGCGATTTCGGCTTTCATCATATCGTATTGCGCCAAAGCCTGCGGGATAGAAGGCAAATCGGAAGCCAAGTTGTTGTTTTGGTCGTAGAGCTTTACTGCATCTCGTGTGATAACGGTTCTACCCGGTTTTTTGTCCCAAGCTCCATATCGGTCACTGCTCAAATGCGTAACAGTGGTCGTGAAATCATTGTTTGAGTCTATCGCCCGCACGACCAAATTTTCCTCATTGTAGCCCTGAATACTCACTTTGTCAATAGGCGGAAGAAGTTGCATATCTACGCTTTCGGGCAGCAAGAAGTAAGTTTCTATCTTTTCCTGATAGGTGGTACTGTGTTTGAGTCCGTTGAGTTGGGTTTGTCCTTGTGTGACAGATGGGAGCAAGCAAAGCAAGCCCAGACAGCTGCTGGTGAGCTGTTTAAATATATGAATTTTCATAAATTATTTGTTTTTAAAAATTAAAATTAAATTGAGTTGCAGCGACCAAAAGCCGCTGTGATTTTTTCAGTTGGGTATATAGTGTTGTGCGGCGGCGCACCGCCTTCGCTTGGTCAGCCCAAAAATAGTCTTGTGTTGCATCTTGTTGATGATTTTTATGGTGAAAAATAGGAATACAAAAGCCTTCCAACACGCTGCGCAATGAAGCACAGCGATTGGCTGTAATAATAACCTGCCTCGTAAAAGGCAGCGTTAGGAAGTGCAGAGCAGTCCGCAACGAATGTCACGCACGGCTAAAAATGGAAAATAAGTTTGAAAATTAACGGGAATAGGCAGCAGCAACAGCTTTGCCTATCATTCAGAAATGAGTCTAAAATAAAAAATTTGAGTATTTTATTTTTTCCTCATTCCTTACGATAAAGGTGGAAGAGTGGTAATAGAAAAGATGGTATTGCGAATGCAATTAGCGAGGCTGCGATTGCTTCGGTTTCCTTTGGTGCGGATAGGGCAGTTGGGTAGTGCGCTCATAAATAAGGATTTTAGGTATTTATAGATGCTTTTTATTTTTTACAAAGATACGGACATAAATACTTGTGTAGCAAATTTTTTATGCCTAACTTTCGGAAGTTTTTAGGTAGTTGGTCGGAACTTTTAGTTCCGAAATACTCCATATTGATTTGTACTTATACTTTTCTACACAATAAAACACGCTTAAATATGGCGCACTCTATCGCATATAAAATAAAAAAAACTCGGGAGGACAAAAATTATACCCAAGAATGGGTGGCAGCTCAGTTGGATATTTCGACTCGCTCGTATGCAAAAATCGAACACGGAGAAACCAAACTCAATCTCGACAGACTGGAGCAACTGTTGAGGATTTTTGAAACTACGTTGGAGGATTTTTTTGTGAGCGACGCTATGGTAATTAATGTGCAAGGAAGTGGAAAATACAGTACCACTAACGGCGGATACATTGTGCAGCAAAACGACATTCATGCGTTTTTGGCGGCAGTGCGAGAGCCTTACGAAAAAATGATTGCCGAGCGCGACGAGCGGATAAAAGCACTCGAAGCAACGATACTCCAACTGCGACCAAGCTGAACAACTCGCCAACGCTTTCGGCGCAGACGAACCAGTGTACGAAATGTAGCTAAGTAGTTATAAGTTTTTAGTTTTTAATTTTGAGTCATCATAAACTATTGAAAATCAACGAATTATGTCGAATATTAAATATTATCTATTTAAGTGTAAGAACTTGACTGGTATTATACAGAATATTTTTTGATAAAAAGTATTAGACGAAATTTTATTCGGACTAAAAGACCCCAAACCACACGCTCTCAAAAATCCATTTTCAGTCTTAAGTTGATGCGGCGCGAAGTCAGATAGTTCGGGATAGCATATTGGGAGTTGTAGATGGTTTTTATCCACGTGTTCGATGCGGTATTCGATACTTTTAGAAGGTTGAAGACCTCCAAACTCAACCACGCAGCGCGCGAAAAACTCATAAAATGCTGCGGACGGCGCAGCCGCCGAGCCTCGTCCCAAAGCGCGACCGCAAAGCCAATATCTACTCGGTGGTAAGGCGCGAAGCTGTAAGTGTTCCGATAAACCGTGTTGCTTTCGGGCAGTCCGAAAGGAAGTCCGGTGCCAATGGTCGTGTTGAGGTGCATTTTGAAGTTCTTGTTGCGGGGCAAATAATCCTGAAAAAAGATAGAAAGCGTAAGCAGTTGGTCGGTCGGTCGGCGTACATCTGCCACATCGACTCCCTCTGCCTGCCCTACTTCTCGCTGGCGGTGCTGTATGTCGTCCAACTTTTCGCGCGCCCGAAGCAACGAAACGTTTATCCACGACTCTGCACCGGGAACAAACTCGCCATTGATGCGCATATCCAAGCCCGTGACGTAGCCCGTCGCGTCGTTTTTGCCCGAATACCGCACTCGCACATTGTCCACGTCGTACGAAACCAAATCCCACAGTTTTTTGTAGTAGGCTTCCGCAATAAAACGAAATTTCTTTTTGCCAAATTTCGGCATATCGAAGTCGTAAGTGAATCCGCCGACCAAATGCGCCGACTTTTGGGACACCACATTGGGGTTCACGATGCCGTCGCGCTGACGCAACTCTCTATAAAACGGCGGCTGATAATACAAGCCGCCCGACAACTGATACGATATATTTTGGCTGCCCGCCAAAGGCTTGAAAAGTACCTGCAAGCGCGGCGTTACGAAAGCCTCCCGATTGAGCGTCCAGAAAGCTCCGCGCACGCCTGCTGTGACTTGCAGCTCATATTTTTCGTCTTCGCGAAGCGTGTAAGTATCCTGAAAGTGAGCCGAAAGACGATTGGAAGACAGCGTATTGCGAGATTTGATAACCGTCCGCACGTTGAGCGTATCGGGATTGGTTTTGATAGAATAACCCGCCGAGTCGAGGCGTTCCCATTCATTTATTTTATCAAAAATATATTCGTGTTGGTATTTTGCACTCCACTGAAGAAAGTGGCTGCTTGTTTTCTGCGAATTATCATACGTTTTTTGGAGTTCTACGCCGCCTTTGTGTTCGACATTGGTGACATTGGAAGTCAAAAAATTACGCACATATTGCTGCTGAACGCCAGTCCCCAACACAGAAAGTACTTGCCCGTAAGTGCTGCTGCCCGGATCTGTGTTTATTTCGCCCAAACGATAGTAGCCCGTGATGTCAATTCGTTCATTTTCGGTGCTTTGGTAGGTGGAGGCGAGAAATTTTAAAAAATACGGATTTCGCTTCAAATCGGGCAAATAAGTCAGCGCAACACCACCCATTGCAGTCGTAAAATCATCTACTTCCTGCCCCTCGAAAACGCTAAAAAGCTGAAGCGCAAAATTCACCAAACCCAACGCAGTGTTGCGTGAAGTGGGAATAAATTGGTAGCTGCTTTTGTTGTAATTGCCTATCAGACCGAGCTGCCAACTACGTGTGAGGTCATAAGTAAGATAAGCCTGAATATCCGTAAAGTTAGGCGTGTATTCGCCTTTGGTGTCCAAAGTGCCGAGCAAATATTGGGTCGTTTTGTAGCGCGCGCCCGCCAAAAAGCGAAACCTGCGATAGCCTTCTGCATCTAATTTTTTGCTGCCTTCGACGTGGGCGGAGCCGCCCAAAAAACTCATGCCTATAGAGCTGCGCAGCGAGTCGGGACGCTTGTACCGAATATCCAAAACCGACGAAAGTTTATCGCCATATTTAGCCGCAAAACCGCCCGACGAAAAGGTCAAATCCCGAATCAAATCTATATTCGCAAAAGTAAGTCCTTCTTGCTGCCCTGCGCGGATAAGTTGCGGACGATAGATTTCAAAATCATTGACATAGACCAGATTTTCGTCGTAGTTGCCGCCCCGCACTTGATACTGCGAACTCAGCTCGCCACCCGTACCGGAGTTGGTGCCGAGCGCAATATGCGGCAGCACGCTCTCCAAATTCCCTGTCGTAGATGGCAAATATTTTAGTTCTCTCACGTCTTCGCGGATAATACCTGCGTCGCGCATTCTGTTTTCTTTGATGATAATTTCCATCGTGGAGGCGAGCGGCGAGAGTGCGACATCTACTCTGTACCGCTCCCCGACCGACAATGCTCGAATTTCTATCACGCTTTCTTTGAATCCTAAACGGCTGATTATCAGCTTAATAGCGAGTCCCGTCGGCACTTTGAGGGCGTACTCTCCCTTGTCGTTGCTTTCGGCTGCCACCGAGCCGCCTTTGGCATAGACGGTTGCGACTTCTACGAAGCTGCCCGTCGTCACGTCCGTCAGCGTGCCGTAAACAGTGGCACTTTGGGCGGTCAGATTGTTATTTTTTAGAAAAAATAAAGCGATAAAAAGATAAAAATATACTTTCACAAACAATGATTTTTAATTTTTCGGCGCAAAGCCGTGACGAAATGGTGCATCAAGCGCACAAACGTTGATTTATATTCTTAAAGTGTTTTGAGGATATTTTTAACCAAAAAAAAAGTTACTGCAACGGACATCGGATTTTTTACAAAATATTAGAAAAATATGATACATTTGCAGCGTCAAAAGATAGGAAATTACAGCTTTTTCGTTAATAATTCGTTAAAGACGCTTTGTTTTCCAATAGTTTTTTGTTTTCTTACGTTGTTACGAAATATCATTCTTTTCATCAAATTTTCTACTACTATAATGCGATTTGCAGCCATTTTTTTTCTCACTTTTTGCACTCTGAATGTTAGTTTTTTGAGCAAAATACAAGCCTCTACGACTCAAAGCTGGACGGACAGCACCAGAATACCCCGTGTGTTTCTGCTCGGCGACGACACGGACAGCTACTCGGAGCGACTGTCTTACGAATATAGTTATTTGTTGGTTTTTGCTTGCAACAACAGCGTGGAAGAAGCCTCCGCCAAGTGGGTAGATATGATGAACGCTATCGAAGAGTACAGCAATCAGGTCAATTTTAACCTGAAAGGTTTGAAGTTGTGGATAAATATTTATTGGGACAAAGACGGCACGATAAAGCACATTGCTTATCACTTGCGTCCCGAATCGCGCAACATCGAAGTCAAGCAACTTACTTCTTTTTTGACCAATTTTTGCGGACAATACAAACTGCCTTTGACGGCTTCCGCCAAAAAGAAATTCTCACACAGTGGCTCGACTTATTTTCCATTTTTCAAAGGAAATGTGGGCGGCAATTAGCAGATAATTCCTTACAAATCGCGCACCGAATTTCGGTCGCGCACGATGTCTTTGAGTTCTTTCAGAAAAGCATATTGCGAGGGCATAATTTTTTTAAACGCTTCTTTTACTGCGAAATAAGTGCCTTCTTCGGAGTCCACAATCTCTTGGACATGGCTTTTTACTACGTCCCAGTCCTCGCGAAGCAAACTTTTCAAGGACGGGACTTCGGGCAAATTGTCCTCCACTGCCAGCGCGTGGTTCAGTGCCGAGCGACTTTCCTCTTGCTGCACAGGGTCTAACTGGAACGCACAGTCCGAGTCAATCAAGGTTTGAGCTTGGTGGCTTTGCGTGAGGCTATCGGCTGGCAGTTGCCATTCCGCCGCTTCTTCTGGCTGTTTGTTTTTTACCAAAAAAACCTCCAAGCCCCGCTTTCCCAAGCGATAAATCACTAAATTTGCCCTTTCTACTACGCTCATAAGCTGCTGCTTTATTGTATTAATATCATTTCTACAACGCAAATATAACAAATAAGTTTGTCACAGTATATTTTTACCAAAAAAAATACTATCATTCATAGACGAAATCCGTCAGATAGTCGAATTTTTTTGTCAAATTTCCATTTTTTGTGACCGTTGCTCGCTCTATCACGTCGCTGTGTTCGGCTTGCATCAATTCGCCCAAAATATTCTTAATGAATTGATTACCAAAAAACTCTGACGCATCGCGCGGCAGTTCGTTGGGCAAATTGTCAATCGTCATCATATCAATCCCGTCGGGAGAATAGGCAGGAATCTCGGTTTCGGTCTGCGGCTGGTAACAAAAAACGGGTTCTGCAATGGTCGTAGCGCGCAAAGTAGATGGAATAGACGACTGCGGAGCCATGTCGCAAGTAACATCTGCGATGACTTTTATCCTAAAATCAGGTCGCTTCATGTCCGCTCTCGTAAAAAATTGCGGCGAGCGACTGTCCCAATAAATACCGTTTATCATCAAATCACTGCTCTGAAAGTAAGGCTCAAAAGAACTTTCGTACTCCGATGGATAAGCGTAAAAATGCGCCTTTTCAAAGGGTTCGCCGTCTTTCCTACGGGCGTAGTGCTTGGCTTTTAGCTGCGTAAAAATCGGCTCGTCAAACACTTTTCCCGACAGATATTCTTTCGGAGAAACGTGCTGAAAACCCATGTTGAGCAGCACCAACTCCGCTCCCTGCGACACTCTACCAGTCCCCGTCAGGACAATCCGCATGGGCGGAAAAGCAATTTTTTTGTAAATATTGACCGCTTCCGCATAATCGTGACAGGCAAACATTCGAGGAAGGTGAAAAGTTTGCGTCCGCGCTCCGTAGAGCATCACGCCGTTGTGTGCGCCGACAATGCCCGCAAAACGCCCAAAAGCAATCAGCCGTTCATCGTTGGCA
This sequence comes from Saprospiraceae bacterium, assembly GCA_043778415.1. GTDB lineage: Bacteria > Bacteroidota > Bacteroidia > Chitinophagales > Saprospiraceae > JAYUHK01. The sequence goes on along the minus strand of JAYWGG010000358.1, from coordinate 649 downwards.
TCGGTCAGCACTTCGTAGTCAATGAGGCGGATTTTTTTTTGTAAAATAGTTTGCAGCAGCGCGCGGTTGTAAGGCTGCTTTTTGATGGTGTGCGAAAAGAAAAAGTACGTTTTGTCGGCTATCAACCACTCTTTCGGCACTTCTTTCACGCCCATCAGTACGTCACAATCCGATAGGTTTTCTTGCAAAATAACTCCTGCGGCAACATATTCGGCATCAGAATAGCACCGCGACGGCGACGGCTGCACCACAATCTCAAGCGACGGCTGTGCAGCTTGCACGCTCGCACATTGCTCGGGCGTGAGCGGCACTCTTGAGTCGGGCGGATTTTTTCCTTCTTTGATAATTCCTATTTTCATTCGATGTGGTGTGCAGCAAAGTCATTTTTTTGCTGCGCACAAAAGTACAGAGCTTCAGGCAGGTTTTTACCAAAAAAGAATTATTATTTCAGCGCATCATCGCTGCACGGTGACCTTCTGATACCAAGTTTCTGCGCCGTTGCTTACCGACACCACATAAAAGCCGCTCGGCAGCGAAGCCGCAGAGATGGTTTGGGTGCTACTTTCCTGTCGCCACGCTTGCGAATGAACCGTCTGCCCGAGTTGGTTGCAGAGCCTCAAAGTCAGCTTACTGTTTTGTAAGTTGGGCG
>JAYWGG010000357.1:0-10944 GCA_043778415.1 Saprospiraceae bacterium | reverse complement strand
AAAAGAAAATAAGGTACTGAATATTGTGCCGCAGAATTTTGGGTCAAAACAAGGCAGATTTGAGGCGCGATGCCGTGCATCGTAACGAAAATCTAACGAAGTTTTGGCTCAAAAGATAAGTCAGAATACAGTAACTTATTTTAGACGCGTTCCTTAAATACGTTCCAAAAAGAAAATCAATTTTTAAAAAAATGGCAAAAGAAATCACGAGCCGGAGCGAAGACTACTCCGAATGGTACATTGACTTGGTGCGAAAAGCTGGATTGGCGGATTACTCTGCCGTCAAAGGCTGCATGGTCATCAAGCCCTACGGCTACGCTATCTGGGAGCGAATGCAGGCACAGTTGGATTTTATGTTCAAAGAAACGGGTCACGTCAATGCTTACTTTCCGCTTTTTATTCCCAAAAGTTTTTTGAGCAAAGAAGCACAACACGTCGAGGGTTTTGCTAAAGAATGTGCGGTCGTCACTCATCACCGACTGATGAACGCACCCGACGGAAGCGGCGTGATAGTAGATCCTGATGCCAAACTTGAAGAAGAACTCATCATACGCCCGACCTCCGAAACCATCATCTGGCACACCTACAAAGACTGGATAAAAAGCTATCGCGACCTCCCACTGCTCATCAATCAGTGGGCAAATGTAGTGCGTTGGGAGCTGCGGACGCGACTTTTCTTACGCACCACCGAATTTTTGTGGCAAGAAGGACACACCGCACACGCCACTTCGCAAGAAGCGGTCGCCGAAACAGTACAAATGTTGGGCGTATATGCCGATTTTGTGAAAGATTGGATGGCGCTGCCTGTCATAAAAGGTGTAAAAACTGCCAACGAGCGGTTCGCGGGCGCGGTAGATACTTATTGCATCGAGGCTTTGATGCAAGACGGAAAAGCTCTCCAAGCAGGAACATCTCACTTTTTGGGACAGAATTTTGCGAAAGCATTCGATGTAAAATTTTCTAACAAAAACAACGAACAGGAATACGTCTGGGCGACCTCGTGGGGCGTTTCTACTCGGCTCATGGGCGCGCTCGTGATGGCACACTCCGACGACGACGGGCTGATTTTGCCTCCCAAATTAGCTCCTATGCAGGTGGTCATCGTACCGATTCCGAAGCCTTCGGAGGAACTTTCTGCGGTCGCCAACACCATCGCTGCCGCTCTGAAAGCCAAGGGGATTCGAGTAAAAATAGACAACGACGACCAAAACAGACCCGGATTCAAATTCGCAGAATACGAAAAATTGGGCTACCCAATTCGCTTGGGCTTGGGCGCGCGCGACATTCAAAATGGAACGGTAGAAGTCGCTCGACGCGACACGAAGGAAAAATCCAGCGCGCCGCTCGAAGGCATCGCAGATTATTTGGAAACTTTACTCGTCGATATTCAGGAAAATATCTACCGCCGCGCCGAACAATTTCGGGACGACCACATCAGCAAAGCGGACACGATGGACGGGTTCAAAAAATTATTGGAAGAAAAAACTGGCTTTATTTCGGCTCACTGGGACGGCACTTCCGAAACCGAAATTCGCATCAAAGAAGAAACAAAAGCTACTATTCGCTGCATTCCTCTCGATAATCCTGAAGAGTCTGGCGTTTGTATCCTGACTGGAAAACCCTCCAATCAGCGTGTTTTATTTGCGCGAGCATATTAGAAATGCGTCTAAAATAAACCGAAGTTACCGACATCTTTGAGCTGTCGGTAACTTATAGGTTTGTCTGCTTCACAGCGTTCTTCGTGATTTTTAGATGATAATTCCATTCTTTTTTTTCAATTTATAAAAATTCCTTATCTTTGGCTTACGAATGAAGAAAAAACGGGTAATTTAGTTTTTCCTCATTCCTTAAATATTTTGTCCAAATATGACGAACCAATTTGAATGGGATATTGCCCCGACAGGCGGGCAAACTCCGCCACCGCCGCCGCCGCCTTTTCGACCAAACACGCCGCGTCGCCCAAGCGGCGATCCTTCGCTCCACCAAAATATAGTGCGCTGGATGTGGCGCATCGCTATCGGCAGCGTTGTGGGCGTATTCTTGCTGCTGTTGCTGCTTTCATTTTCTAACCTTCCAACTTTTGACGAGTTAGAAAATCCTGCCAACAACACTGCGTCAGAGATTTATGCCGCCGACGGCAGCCTACTGGGACGCTATTTTCTTGAGAACCGAGTCCCTGTCGCCTACAATAAACTATCGCCGTACTTGGTTCGTGCCGTCATCGCCACCGAAGACGAGCGTTTTTATGAACATTCGGGCATCGATGTTCGCGCGCTTGGGCGGGTGGCGAAAGGCATCGTGACGCTGCACCCGAAGGGCGGCGGCAGCACGATCACGCAGCAGTTGGCGAAATTGCTGTACTCCGACCGTGATTTTTCGGGCATGGGAACTATTCGTAAGTTTTTTAGCCTTGCCACCAAAAAACTCAAAGAGTGGATTACGGCGGTTAAGTTGGAGCGTTCCTATACGAAGGAAGAAATTATTCAAATGTACTTCAATCAGTTCAATTTTATCAACGGAGCTTACGGGATTCGCGCTGCATCGGAGATATATTTTGGAAAAAGTCAGGATTCTTTGAAAATAGAAGAAGCTGCCACGCTGGTCGGAATGTTGCAAAACCCCGCGCTTTACAATCCAATCCGCCGCCCCGACCGATGCGTGCAACGCCGCAACATCGTGTTGGGACAAATGTATAAAAACGACCTTATCAAAGCCAACGAATACAACAAGCTCAAAGATAAGCCGTTGGATATTTCGCGGTTCAAACGCAGCTCTCATGCGGACGGGATTGCGACGTATTTTCGTATGGAGCTTCGCAAAGAGCTTGATTCGCTGCTTTCGCGCCCCGAATACAGAAAGCCCGACGGCTCGAAATACAATCTTTTTACAGACGGTCTGAAAATCCATACCACCATTGACCCCGCCACCCAACGCCACGCCGAAGTAACTATGAAAGAACACATGGCGGAAGTGCAAAGTCGCTTTTTTCGGGCGTGGAAAGGCAAAGACCCGTGGACGTACAAGTCCGCCAACACTACGTCTGCCGAGCTCGAATATCGCCAACGCTCGCTGCGCCGCAGCATCAGAGAGTCGGAGCGGTATCAGGCATTGCGCAGCCAATATCTGCCCGAAGTGGTGCAAACAATAGAAAGTCAGATTCCCGATTTTGAACTCAAAGACAGCGACGTGGACAGAATGATGGCTGAAGAAAAAACGCCTGGCTCGCTCAACAAAGACCGAACTATTCCGGCGGAGCAAATCGCTCGCTATCGCCAAATAATGAAAAGTACGATGTGGGCTACCCTCAAATCCAAATGGACGACCCTGCAAGCCGCCGTCACCAAGACGTTCAGCACGCCAGTCCGAATGACCGTTTTTTCTTACAATGCTCGCAACGAAACGGATACGATGATGAGTCCGCTCGACTCTATCCGCTACCATAAAATGTTTCTCCAAATCGGTAGTTTGGCGGTAGATCCTGCCACGGGCTTCGTCAAATCATGGGTCGGCGGCATTAACCATAAATACTTTCAGTACGACCACGTCAATCAAAAAACGCAGCGACAGGTTGGCTCTACCTTCAAACCCTTCGTGTATGCGACGGCGATTGCGATGCAAGGAACGTCGCCTTGCTACACCGTCCTCGACCAGCCGCAGACGATAAAAGTCGGCGAAGGGCAATTTCATTTGAGCAAAGATTGGACTCCACACAACGCCGAAGGCGGATATTCTTACGCCAGCCTGACGCTCAAAGACGGCTTGAAATTGAGTAAAAATACCGTTTCAGTATTTTTGATGAAACAACTTCAAAGCCCCGAACCTGTCCGCAATCTCATCAGCAACATGGGAATCGATACGAGCCGAGTGCCGCATCAGCCTTCTATCTGTTTGGGAAGTGCGGATTTGAGTCCCTACGAAATGACGGGCGCATACACGACTTTTGCCAACGAAGGCATCTACAACCGTCCCATTTTTATCCAAAGAGTGACTGACAAAAACGGTCGAATGATTTATCAAGGACTTTCGGAGGAACGTCCCGCTCTCGACCCCAAAGCCAACTATGTGATGCTGCAAATGTTGAAATACGTGATGAGCGGCGCGTCTGGTTTTGCGGGCGTAAAAAGCGAGATTGGAGGCAAAACGGGTACGACCAACGACTTTGCAGATGGCTGGTTTATGGGCGTAACGCCGAGCCTCGTGGTCGGCACTTGGGTCGGCGGCGAAGACCGTTGGATACATTTTCTCAACATCGCAGAAGGGCAGGGCGCACGCATGGCGCGTCCGTATTTTGCCAAATTACTTCGCAAATTGGAAGCCGACAAGAACGTAGATTACGATGCCAACGCTCGCTTCAAACGTCCAGCAGGCGATTTGGGAATAGAAATGGACTGCGGACAGTACAGCAAAGACGAACTCGACGCAACAGGCATCGGCGGCGGCAATAAAAGTGATTTTGCGCCCGACTTTCAGAGTGACGATATTCCAAACGCCACGCCCAAGAAAAAAAGCGACGACGATGAATTTGGAGGTTGAGGAACGAAAAAAAAATTCTAACTGTGCGAACTTAAGGAATGAAGAAAAAATAAGTAGTTTACTTTAGACACATTCCTAAAAGCCTTCAACAGTCGTTTGTATAAAAAATAAAATTTTATGTGGATTCAAGTTTTTAAATCAAAGATTCATCGAGTGTCCGTCACCGAAGCCAATCTTAATTATGTAGGAAGCATCACGATTGATGAAGACCTCATCGAAGCCGCCCAACTTACGGAAGGCGAGCGTGTGCAAGTAGTCAATAACAACAACGGCGAGCGGCTCGAAACCTACGTCATCAAAGGCGAGCGCGGCTCGGGCGTGATTTGTCTCAACGGTGCGGCGGCGCGCAAAGCCGAAGTTGGCGACATCGTCATCATCATTTCTTACGCCTTTATGACTCCCGAAGAAGCAAAAAACTTCAAACCCGTTGCCGTCTTTCCAGACGAAAATAACCGTTTGAAAAAATAAAAATAGGTGAAAAAAATTCTCCAATTCATTCTGTTTCTCGGCATCGGCAGCAGCGTGTTGTGGCTCGTTTTTCGACAGCAAAACGCCGCTTACCAAGCGCAATGCGCTCTCGACGGCACTCCCGCCGAACAGTGCAATTTGCTCCGCAAACTGTTGGCGGACTTCGGAATTGCTAACTATTGGCTCGTAGGGCTGACGCTCGTATTTTTTACCATCAGCAACTTGAGCCGCGCCGTGCGCTGGAAAATGCTCATCGAACCGCTCGGATTTGCGCCGCGACTTTCTAATTGTTTTTGGAGCATTACTGTCGGTTATTTTGCCAATTTGGGGCTGCCGCGCATGGGTGAAGTCGTGCGCGCAGGGACGCTGGCGAAGTACGAAAAAATCCCCGCCGAGCAGCTCATCGGGACGATTGTGGTGGATAGACTCGTAGATATGGTGAGTTTGCTGTTGCTCATTGGGCTTGCTTTCGTGGTGGAGTTCGACACGATAGGAAATTTTTTACAAAAAAATATTGCCTCCAAAAGCGGCGGCGGTGGCTCTAATTATTTGCTTTTCGCAGTTTTTTTTGGGATATTCGCAGTGATATTGTTGTTGTTTTTGAGAAAAAAAATCACACAAATGCCTTTTTTTCAAAAAATAAAAAACATCGCTGACGGGTTTTTGGCAGGTTTGGGCAGTATCCGACAGCTTCGCTCGCCGCGGTGGTTTATTTTTCACAGCGTGATAGTTTGGCTCATGTATTATCTTCAATGCTACTGTTGCCTGCTGGCGTTTCCGCCTACTGCCCATCTTTCTGCGCACGCTGCGCTGATGGTTTTTGTGTTCGGCACGCTGGGCATGGTAGTCCCGTCGCCGGGAGGCATGGGGACTTATCACGCGCTTATTATTCTCGCGCTCACATCGCTCTACGGCATCGGCGGCAACGACGCGTTTTCGTTGGCAAATATTTCGTTTTTTTCTATCCAGATTTTTTACAACATTGTGATGGGAATTACGGCACTCGTAGTTTTATTTTTTATCAATAAAAATATCAATCGTGACATAGTATAAAATGAATATTTATTAAATTATTTTTAGATTTTAATTCTAAAAATGAAACATTTGCACCCAAAAATAAAAACATGGCATGATTGTAGGTAAAGAAATAATGTTAAGGGAAGGTTAAAGTAGGAATATAAATTTTTTAAGTATAAAAATTGTATTAACTTTGTTTTCTTATATGTTAATAAATTAGTTAGTATATTCTAAATACCAATGAATTTGTAAAATTTTGCGCCAAAAAATCCTCATATTTGTGATAATTAGTTCGTTTTTCAGTGCTTGTAACAAAGGAACTGAACGGATGGACGGCTATCAAGTGCATGGAATTGATGTTTCGCACCACCAAGAAATAAAGTGGTCGGAGGTCAAAAAGCAAGATATAGACTTCGTGTTTATGAAAGCTACCGAAGGAGAAAATTTGCAAGATGAGGACTTTTGTGACAGTTGGGCAGCTCTCAATCACAGCGAAATAAAAAGAGGTGCCTATCATTTTTTTCTACCCACCAAATCCGCATTGCTGCAAGCACAAAATTTTATTTCGCTGGCGGAACTCCGCAACGGCGACCTGCCGCCCGTGTTAGATGCCGAAGTGACAGGCGGCGCGTCGCGCGAAGTCATCTTGAACCGTATGCGCTCGTGGTTAGAAATCGTAGAAATGAAGTACAACGTGCGCCCAATCATATACACCAATCTAAAATTTTACTACAAATACGTCGCAGGGAGTTTCGACAATTATCCTATTTGGATTTCGCGCTATGGCGGTAGCACCCCCAAACTCCCCAACAGCGAGTGGCTTTTTTGGCAGTACGGCAACGAAGGCAAGCTCGCAGGCATCAAAGGCAACGTAGATTTCAACGTGTTTCGTGGCACTCGACAGGATTTGGAAGCGCTCTGCATCCACCCGTCGGCGATGTTGAGTATGCAGTAGGGGGAAATAAAAAGAATAAATATTTAGGAGTTGAGAAAATCTATCCCACTGCACAAAGGGTAAACGCGAGAAATTCGTGTGTGATATTTATCTGATGTTTGAGGAAACAAAATTGTAAAAATAATGGAACTAAACCAAGACGAAGTAAAGGCACTTTTTGCCTTAAAAAAGTTTCCTTGCAATACAGCAAGAGTAGATTTTCCTGCGCAGGGTGAGTACATTGAAATTGAGTTGCAGAATGAAACGAGAAGAATTAAATTTCAGTCAGATATTAACAGGGCTAATAAAATTGAAAGCAAAATAACATTCCAACTTCGCCACAAGAAAATCTACTCAATAAGGCGATTAGACTTAAACGGAAACCACCAAAACCCACCAGCCCCAGTACCCGATATAATATTTGAAGGGTACGAAGACTATATTTTTAGCCAACAAGACCATGTTCATTTTTTCGTAGATGGATACAATGAAAGGTGGGTGTTGCCTTTAAGTGAATTGCAGGGAATAGAAATACTTGAAACAGATGATATTTATGATAAAATGTCTAAGTTTTTTAAGTATTGTAATGTCGAAAATTTGGAATTAAAAATAATAAAAAACTTACTTTTATAATTACCTTTGCTAAATGAGAGAATTAGTTAATTCGTATGCTGATTGGATAAAAAAAGGGCTTTCATTGCGAGAACTTAGCGATGGGTGGCACGAAGTAGTTACGCCTTTTTTGAACCATAAAAACGATATGATTGAATTGTATTTGAAGCAAGAAAATGAACAAATTACAATTTCAGACGGTGGCAATACAATCAATGAACTGATTTTGAGTGGTTTAGACATTAATAGAAGTAAAAAAAGAATTGAGGAACTGAATATTATTATACGTTCTTTTGGTATATCCAAAAACGGAAACAATGAGTTGTATATCAATACAGACAGCAAAAAATTTCCTGAAACCAAGCACAGACTTATTCAAGCTGTGTTGTCTATTGATGATATGTTTATGCTTTCCAGTCCGAAGGTAGAAAGTTTTTTTACGGAAGATGTTACTACATTTTTTGAATTAAACGATATTATTTTTGTCAAAGACACCTCTTTTGCTGGAAAAAGTGGTTTTAGCCATAAGTTTGATTTTACATTACCTAAAATCAAACAACGAAAGGAAGTTGCTATCAAAGCAATAAATACCCCGCGTAAAGACAAAATAGGTAGTGTAGTGTGGATGATACAAGATACAATAGTTGTAAGACCTGAAACAGACGGACTTATAATTATAAATGATGAAAACGATATACCAAATGACATTCACCAAGCACTAAAAGAGTATAATATACCGTACTTTGATTGGTCAAATAGAGCAGATAATATTGATAAACTGCGGCGCGCGTAGAAAATTGCATTTTTGCGAACCTGAACCCGTTATGCGTCATTCAAGAAAACATCAACCACAACCTATCAAATGAGCAATTTGAAAAAAATACTTCCATTATTGTTTATTTTTATGGCAAACTATTGTTTCAGTCAGAATTTAAAATTTATTCCCGATAGTAATTTGAGAAAAGCTCTTGCCGAACAAAATTTTACGACCAATGATTCTTTGGATTTGACAAAAATAAATGGACTTCTTCAATTACAGTTGGGGAATAAAAATATCGAAAATTTAGACGGACTTCAATACTTTGAACGAGTTTGGGGATTGACGTTGTATAGGAATAAATTAAAAACCCTTAAAAACTTACCGCCGAATGTGACAACATTGAGTTGTGACGCAAATGAATTAGAAATAATCGACTGCTTGCCAAAAAGTATAACCAATCTTAGCTGCTCAAATAATAATATAACAAGGATCAAAAACTTACCAAATTCTTTAATTTCGCTGAACTGCAGCAATAATAAATTGACCAAATTGCCTGCATTACCTCCAAAATTGCAGTACATAAATTATTCCAACAATCCCATTAAAAAGTCCGCATTACCGTTAGAATATCAAAAAATTGATTGCAACGAAATAAACAAAAACTGCTTGCCACTGAATAAAATCAGTTGGAATATTCTAAATTCTAAATTTAAAAATTCAAATTTGGACCTATTAGGAATGGAAATAAAAATTGCTTATAACTACAGTTGGGGTTTCGGCAGCGAAACAAAAACAACACTTTATGAGAAATTAGATGATAATTTGTACGCAAAAAAGATAGAAAATAAAAGACGGTACAACAGAATTGTAGAGAAAGATAAAAACGACACCATTACATTTGAACAAGTTAATTACGTCCTTGAAATTTCCAAAATCAAACAATTATTAAAAGATATTTATGACAACAACCTAAATGTTTTTATAAGCGACAGTACCAAAAATATTGATTTACGAAAAATAAATAACTCAACTAATTTTTGCGCATCAAATTGTGCAGACTGTACATATTATGACGTAAAATATACATTTTTTTGTAAAGCGGATACGATTCAAATGTACTTCAGTTTTGATTCAAGTCTGTATGAAGGTCCTTCACTCTGCCCTCCAAAAGGTAGTGGAAATATCAAAACTATATTAGACTGGTTGTATCTATACAAATTGACAAATCTGACTCTGCATAATGACGAATTGAATTCAGTTTTTTTCAATACAAAAAATATAGATAAGATAAGAAAATGGGCGGAATAAACCAACCAACAAAATCATCGAACACTTACACCCCACCAAAGAATAAACCCAAAAAGTTAAACTATTTCGGGACGACGCAAGTTTTACCTCTTGGACAATCTAAAGCGATTAAAAAAAACAAATGAAATCAACAGCACTCATAGAGCGACATCTTGCGCTCGGCGCAAAAATGGCAGAATTTGCAGGCTACAATATGCCTATTTCTTACGCGGGCATCAAGGAAGAACACCACGCCGTGCGGAACAATGTAGGCATTTTCGACGTGTCGCACATGGGCGAATTTGTGGTCAAAGGGACTCAAGCACTCGCCTTGCTCCAACACATCACCAGCAACGATGTGTCCAAACTCGCCGACGGACAGGTACAGTACTCGTGTTTTCCGAACCACCACGGCGGCATCGTGGACGATTTACTCGTCTATCGTTGGAATGAAAACGAATATTATTTGGTCGTCAATGCGTCAAATATCGAAAAAGACTGGAGTTGGCTCGTGTCGCACAATGAAAAATTTGGTGCAGAAATAGAAAATATCTCTGACAACTTGAGCCTTCTGGCAGTGCAAGGACCGAAAGCTATCCAAACACTCCAAGCTCTGACTGATGTAGATTTGGCGGCTATTCCTTATTATCACTTCAAAACAGGAAGTTTGGCAGGCATCGAGGACGTGCTTATTTCGGCAACTGGCTACACGGGTGCTGGCGGCTTTGAGCTGTACGTCTGGAACAAAGATGCCCTAAAAATGTGGGACGCAATCACAGAAGCAGGAAAACCTCACGGAATGCAGCCCGCAGGCTTGGGCGCGCGCGATACGCTCCGCCTCGAAATGGGCTATTGCCTTTACGGAAACGATATTAACGACACCACTTCGCCGATGGAGGCAGGCTTGGGTTGGATTACCAAACTACAAAAAGGCGACTTCAACTCTTCCGATATTTTCAAAAAACAAAAGGCGGACGGCGTGGCTCGCAAACTCGTAGGCTTCGAAATGCTCGACCGCCGAGTGCCGCGCCACGACTACGAAATAGCAGATGCCGAAGGGAATATCATAGGAATAGTCACCTCTGGCACGCAGTCGCCCACGCTCGACAAACCCATCGGAACGGGCTACGTCCAGACGGCTTTCGCTCCCGAAGGCACAGAAATTTTCGTAGTCATCGGAGGAAAAAAATTAGCGGCGCAAGTCGTCAAATTGCCTTTTTTGAAGTAAGAAATGTCACAAATCATAGATTCCTTTCGGGCGGCGTTTGCTTTCCCAACGAAAGCCGTTGAGCCGAAACTCTTCGGGCTTCGCTTGCTTCATAGGCGTAAGCCG
>JAYWGG010000356.1:0-47828 GCA_043778415.1 Saprospiraceae bacterium | reverse complement strand
TGCAGCTCAACGCAGAAGATGGCGGCAATAGAAAATATATATTGGTACAGTTGCCGGAGGAGATAGACCCGAAGAAAAACAAAGCGGCTTACGATTTTGTGAAAGAACTCAACACTCAAAATGCGACCTCAAAAACGGACGAAGAACCTACTATTTTTGACATCACAAGAGAAAGGTTGCTGCGCGCTGCCAAAAAAATAAATGCGGGTTTGGACGAAAAGACTAAAATATGGAGCAAAAAAATGGAGGCTTTAAAAAATGAATTGCCGACCGAAGAAACGAAAGCGGCAATAAAAGACTTGGAACAAAAAATTGCGCACAACTCAAAACTTACCACTCAAAATTGTTTCAAGGTCTTCGAAACGATGCCGATTTGGGACGATTATGATTTGGAGGCAGACGAAATGCAAGAAAATTTAGTTCTTTTTGATGAAACCAAACTGACCGCCGAAGACGTAAAAGCGATGTTCTTGACTTGGAAGACCTACGACGGAATCGGACTTACAGAAACGCTACAAACCGTTGATTTGAAGGGTTATACGGCGCACTACGGGAAAGGAAAACTGTACCTGATGGACAAGGGGTTCAGTACGGACACACTTTGCACTTTGTTGGAGAAAATAGACAGTGATAAAAATTTTAATCCGATGACTATCATCGCTTGGGGCTATTTTTTTGAGAGCAAAGTGTTGCGCGAAATAAGCGAAAGCGTCAAATCTTATGCCAACAAAAAGAAAAGTGATATAGACTTCATAACGAGATACTGATATGGAAGAATTAATTATTTATCAAGCCGAAAATGGCAGCCTTGAACTCCGCCAAGACGCAAGCGGCGAAATGGTTTGGGCGAGTTTAGACCAAATTTCATCTCTTTTTGGAAGGGATAAATCTGTAATTTCTCGGCACATTAAAAATATATTTAATGAAGGAGAATTAATAGAAATTTCAACTGTTGCATTTTTTGCAACAGTTCAAAAAGAAGGTACAAGAGAGGTTAAACGAACTATTGAGTTCTTTAATTTAGACCTAATATTGTCGGTAGGCTATAGAGTGAACTCTAAAGTAGCAACACAATTCCGACAATGGGCGACGCAAACACTCAAACAACTTCTCCTAAACATCAATCAATCGTAATGGCAGCATTTAATTTTGAAAAAAACCTGACCCACCAAGTGCAGGCGGTAAAAAGCACGATTGCGGTTTTCGATGGACTTGAAATACAAGCGTCCAAGTCGGTTGAAAAACAGCGCATCAATCCAATTATTGTTCAACAAGAACCTTTTGGAATATTTCGTAAAAATGTAGAAAAACTACAACAAAGCAATAATATTACCGAAAAAGCAAAATTTAATAGCAATATTATAGATATTATGATGGAAACCGGTACAGGAAAAACCTATACCTATACCCAAACGATATTTGAACTCAATAAGCAGTACGGCATTTTCAAATTTATCATAGCCGTCCCTACCTTGCCTATCAAGGCTGGAACGATAGATTTTTTGAAGTCGGAAAGTAGCCGCGAGCATTTCAAAGAGCAATACGGAAAAACAATACATCTGCACGTCGTAGAAAGCCAGAAAAGCAGCAAAAGAAAAAAGTCGTATTTGCCGACTTCGGTAAGCAGTTTTGTGAACGCCGAAACATTTGAAAAAAATACGATTCAAGTCATGATTATCAATGCGGGTATGCTCAATTCGGACACGATGCAAAAAAGTTTTGACCGGACGCTTTTGGACAAATACCGTACGCCTTTTGAAGCGATTGCGGCAACTAATCCATTTTTAATATTGGACGAGCCGCACAAATTTGGGGTAGAAAGTAAGACTTGGGAAAACCTACAAAAAATAAATGCGCAATACATATTGCGCTACGGAGCTACATTTCCAGAGATAGAAATCAAGCAAAAAAATCCATTAAGTAATAAATTGGAAGGCATAAAAGTAAAAGACTATCAAAATCTGGTCTATACGTTGACGGCAGTAGATGCGTTCAATCGAAATCTGGTAAAAGGGATTATTGGGCATATTACAGAGTTTGAAACGGGAAAAAATGCTTTGGTAAAATTTATAGACTCGGACGGTAAAGAGGCGATTTTTGAGCTTTCGGAGAACAATAATAAAAAAAATATTAGTGTAGCCAAAAATGAAAGTTTAGAAAAAATCCACGCCGCCATGAGTGATTTGTTGGTAGCCAATCTGAATAAAAGCACGGTCATTTTATCCAACGGAATAGAACTGAAAAAAGGCGATAAGATAAATCCTTACTCCTATGCGCAAACTTTGCAGGAGATAATGATGCAAAAAGCCATCGAACACCATTTTGAGTTAGAAAAAAAATTGCTGATGAGAGAAGTGAAAATCAAACCCCTCACCTTGTTTTTTATTGATAATATAGACGAATACCGAAATAAAGATGGCTACATCAGAACTACGATTGAAAAATTAATAAAAATACACGCCGAAAATTTATTAAAAGCAGAAAAAGATGGATTTTATAAAACGTATTTAGAAAAAACACTACAAGATGTATCGAAGACACACGGCGGATATTTTGCCAAAGACAACTCGGATAAAGACGAAGCGATAGAAAAAGAAATCAACGAAATATTACACGACAAACAAGCGATGCTTGACTTGGAAAACCCCCGACGATTTATTTTTTCAAAATGGACACTTCGCGAGGGTTGGGACAATCCGAATGTTTTTCAAATCTGTAAATTGAGAAGCAGCGGCAGCGAAATATCAAAATTGCAAGAAGTCGGGCGCGGGCTTCGTTTGCCCGTCAATGAATACGGCAACCGCGTAAAAGACGAATCTTTTTTCTTAAATTATTTTGTAGATTTTACTGAAAGCGACTTTATAGACAAACTCGTCAAAGAAATCAATCAAAAATCAGGTGCCATTTCGATAGAAGTCGTGCACGAAAGGTTGAGCGATGACATGATTAAGCAAATCATAGAAAAGTACAATTTTGAGAGCGAAAATATGTTGTTGCAAGAATTAATTATGGATAAAAAAGTAATTGATTTTTCAAGAAAATTTTTGGAAGGTGGCTATGACTATGTAAAGCAAAATTATGGACAAATCTTTGAAGGCGTTGGCTCTGACAAAGTTCGTAAAGCAACCGACCCAAAAAAGAAAATAACCGTAAGAACAGAAAAGTACAGCGAACTAAAAGAACTTTGGGAAAAACTGAACGAAAAGGTAATTTTGGAATATAAATTTGATAATGAAATAACTTTTAAGCAATTATTTTTAAGTTATTTAGTAAATCAAAAAAATGATTTTAGCGAAAGCGGTATCAGAGAACGTATTTCGGAAGTAGCAATAAAAGATAATTTAGCCGTTGTGAGAGAAGAAGAATCTATCTACTATCGGGCAACAAATGCGATTTCAACGATGAAATACAGTGATTTTTTGAAAGAATTGTCTAAAATTTTAAACATAAACTTAAAAACTTTACACCAATCCTTCATTGATTCCAGAGTAGATATTAATAAATTTCTTAACACAACAACCATAAGGACAATCAAAGAAAACTTTAATAACTTCCTGATGCTCCACGCGATAGGAAAGTTTAATATTGAGTACAAAAAAGTATCAAATAGCATACACCCTACCAAACTAACAGATAAAGAAGGCGAAGCACTCAAAGAAATCTCCGCTTCAGATGCAGGCATACTTCATTCAGAAGAAAAAGTAGGCGAAAAATATTTTTTTGAAGATCTGTATTACGACTCTGATTTGGAAAAAACGAATATCAAAGAATCCATTAAGGAAGTTGTTGTATTTACCAAAATTCCAAAAAATTCTATCAAAATACCTGTCGCAGGCGGGAAGAGTTATTCGCCCGATTTTGCTTATGTTTTGAATTTTGAGGACGGAACAAAAAAACTACACTTCGTTGTCGAAACCAAAAATGTCAATAGAGAGGAAAATTTAAGAGCGGAAGAAAATCAAAAAATAAAACACGCCGAACAATTTTTTGGTGGCAACGTAAAAATCAAATTCAGGACTCAATTTAGCACCAACAAAATTCTTAATTTAATCAACGAAATAAATCCCCAAAACCTCGACCATTCACAAAAAAAATAGAACCACCTAACTGAAAATGATTTTATGAACCAAGCGCACGAACAAATTTCGGTCTTCGATATTTTTAAAATCGGCATCGGTCCGTCCAGCTCCCACACGCTCGGACCTTGGCGCGCAGCCATGCAGTTTTTGGAACTAATCTCTCAAAAAAGTGACATAGCAAATATCGCAACTGTCAATATCTTGCTCTACGGCTCGCTCGCAAAAACAGGCAAAGGTCACGGCACCGACATCGCCGTCCAGCTCGGACTCATGGCTGCCGACCCCGTCACCTTCGAGGTAGATGCCGTCGCGCCGACCATCGCACAAATCGCCGCAAAAAACGAACTCCGCCTCGCCAACATACACCCCATTCCATTCGACCCAAAGACCAATATCGCTTTCTTGATGCACGCTTCGCTCCCCTACCACCCCAACGCGCTGACCTTCGTGGCGACCACTGCGGACGGCACGGAGATAGCCCAAACCTACTACTCCATCGGAGGCGGATTCGTGAGAACCGAAGACGGCGACAGCAAGCAAACTTCTCTAAAAAATCCAATCCAACTCCCTTATCCAGTCCAGAATGCAGAAGAATTGCTCACGCATTGCTTGGACAATATGATGTCGCTGACCGAAATAGTTTGGGAAAATGAAAAAGCATGGCGACCAGAACGCGAAACTATCAACGGCGTATTGAAAATCTGGAACACTATGAAAGCCTGTATTTATCGCGGCTGCCACACCGACGGCGAGCTTCCCGGCGGGCTTCATGTCAGGCGGCGTGCTTACAGCTTGAACAAAAAATTATTGGCAAATAAAACGTATTCCGACTACGATAGCTGGCTCGCAGAAGTCCAAAAAAGCGGCACGTCTTTCAACAATATCCTCAACTGGGTCAGCTGTTTTGCCCTCGCCGTGAATGAAGAAAATGCCGCCTTCGGACGCGTAGTCACCGCTCCCACCAACGGCGCAGCGGGCGTGATACCCGCAGTTTTGCAATATTATATCGCTTTTTGTGACGGCAACAGCAACGACAAAATCGTTCAGTTTATCCTTGCAGCGGCAGAGTTGGGCAGTATTTTCAAAAAAGGCTCTACTATCTCGGCAGCGATGGGCGGCTGTCAGGCTGAAATCGGCGTATCGTCCGCAATGGCGGCAGGCGCACTCACCGAGTGTTTGGGCGGCAGCCTGCGACAAGTCCTGATGGCAACCGAAATCGCTATGGAACACCACTTGGGACTCACCTGCGACCCCGTCGGCGGCTTGGTGCAAGTACCGTGCATCGAGCGCAACACGATGGGAGCCATCAAAGCCATCACCGCCTGCCAGCTTGCGCTACAAAGCGACCCTCAAAATGCCAAAGTTTCGCTTGACGCAGTCGTAAAGACGATGTGGGAAACCGC
This sequence comes from Saprospiraceae bacterium, assembly GCA_043778415.1. GTDB lineage: Bacteria > Bacteroidota > Bacteroidia > Chitinophagales > Saprospiraceae > JAYUHK01. Next base: position 42,346 of record JAYWGG010000356.1, on the reverse strand, counting down.
ATTGGATATGAACGTAAAATACAAAGAAACCTCCGACGGCGGCTTGGCTACCAATATCCCAATCAGCTTGAGTGAATGTTGAAAAAAAATAATTTAAAAGAAATATTGATATAAAAGGCTTGGAGTATGTTGCGTACTTCGAGCCTTTTGCGTTGATTATCAGATAATTATAAGTAAATATTTTTATAAAATAATTCTGTCCCCCCAATTTTATTTTTATAAAAAATAAAAAAAACAATTAAAAACTATACAAACATAATAATATGTGTTACTTTTGACTTCAATTCACGTATAATTTTTTTTAAATCAAAAAAATCAGTTTAGTATGAAAAAACTCTTACTCATGGTTATATTGGTGCTTTCGGGAGTGTCCGCGCTCCTCGCCCAACGAACCATACAGGGCAAAATCACCGACGAAAAAGGTCAGCCCGTCATCGGAGCCAACATCCTTGCAAAAGGAACCACCACCGGTACCGTCACCGACTTTGACGGAAGATACACACTCAACGTCCCGAAGGGAGTGAGTACGATAGTCGTAAGCTACACAGGCTATTCCGCTCGCGAAATGGAGCTGGGAGCGTCTAATGTAGTTGATGTTTCAGTTGCGGAAGACGCAAGGATTTTGAGCGATGTAATAGTTACCGCTTTGGGTGTGAGCCGCTCCGAAAAGTCTTTGGGCTACGCAGCACAAAAAGTAACTGGTCAGTCCATCGTAGAATCCAACACCACCAACGTAATTGATGCGTTGGCAGGAAAGGCTTCTGGCGTACAAATCACCAGTTCATCGGGTGCGGCGGGCGCGTCTTCTCGCATTATCTTGCGCGGACAGACTTCTTTGGACGGCAACAACCAAGCGTTGATGGTAATAGATGGATTGCGAATAGACAATTCGGAGTTCAGCACGGAAGCGAATACCGCAGGTGTTTCTCAATCCAATCGCGCTATCGACATCAATCCGAATGACATTGAGTCTATCACAATATTGAAAGGTGCAGCAGCCTCTGCGCTTTACGGTATTGACGGCTCGCGCGGTGTTATTTTGATTACGACCAAAAAAGGCAACAAAAAAGGCAGCGGACTTTCTGTAGAATATTCTTCTACCGTGACGCTTACGCAAGCCTCTCTTCTTCCACAGTTGCAAAATAAATTTGCAAAAGGAACATCTGGCAGTTACAGAGGAGCTGGCACGACAACCAGCACTTCATGGGGTCCACGCATGGATACTATGTTCTTTGACGGCATCGCCAACGAGTACGACCGCAACGGAAATTTGGTCGGAAAGTCCAACCCAGCAGCCAAATTAGGCTCTCCAGCTACTGCGTATGACCCTTACAAAGTGTTCGGGACTGGCGTAGGCGTGCAGCATAATTTTGCGGTCAGCGGAGGCGACCCTTCCAAAGCAACGTATCGCTTGACTTTTGGTAATCTGAACGATAATGGTTTTGTTCCAAAAAATAATTTCAACCGTACTACGGTTGGCATTGCGTCCAGCGCACATTTTTTGGATAATAAATTCCACATTAATTCTACTATCAACTACATACACTCTACGAGTCGCCGCATCCAGCAAGGGTCTAACATTTCTGGCTTGATGTTAGGACTATTACGAACGCCTCCTTCTTTCGATAATTCGAATGGCATCACAGACAGCCCAGAAGATAGCACTCGTGCTTTTTATTTCTCCAACGGTGCGCAACGAACTTATCGCAATGGCGGTGGCTACGATAATCCGTATTGGGTAATTTCTAAAACTCCTTACAACGACGAAGTGAATCGTTTGGTAGGAAACGTAGATGCTACTTACGACCTCACGAGCTGGCTCAAAGTAAATGCGAAAGTAGGTACAGACGTGTATAACGACGTAAGAAAACAATCTTTTGAAGTTAATTCAAGAACTGCACCAACAGGAAGGGTCATTGACGACCGCTACAGTTTCCGTAGTATTGATGCTTATTTGAACTTGTTGGGACAAACCAACTTGAGCAGCGACCTTTCTTTGGGCTACAATGTAGGATTTAACATTTATCAGAAATATTTGACCAATGTAGCGATTCAAGGTGACGCTTTTGCATTTCCGGGCTATCCGAGTTTGAACAATACGGCTACCAAGACAGTCACTCCGTTCAACTCTAACTCCAAGAACTTCTCTTTTTTAGGAAGTGTGGATTTGGGCTACAAAAACTTTTTGTACCTCACTTTGACGGGCAGAAAGGATTATGTTTCTAACCTTATCGTACCAGAAAAGACTTTTGATTTGGGCAAAATTGGATTCTTCTATCCATCTGTTTCTACCAGTTTTGTATTCACGGAGTTGATGAAACCAAGTTCAGTTTTGAACTTCGGAAAATTAAGACTTTCTTACGGACAAGTAGGAGGCGGCGCGCCAAATCCTTACCAAACATACACAGCCTTCACAGTACCAACTGTCGGAGATGGCTGGACGGACGGTGTTTTGTTTCCATTCAATGGCTTGACAAGTTACACTTTGGACGACACGAAGGGAAATGGAACTAACCTAAAACCATCTACAACTACCGATAGAGAAGTAGGTTTGGAGCTAAAATTGTTAAATAACCGTATTTCGATAGACGCTTCTTATTATGTAAGAAACTCTAAAAATCTGATTTTTGCAGTACCAACAGCACCATCAACAGGATTTACGTCAGCCGTATTAAATTCAGGCGAATTAAAGACTATTGGCTATGACGTTACATTGGGTATCACCCCAATCAGATTGAAAGAATTTAGCTGGGATATTTCTGCTAACTTGACGCAGTGGAAAACAACCGTAGAAAAATTAGCGGACGGAGTCAGCACCCAATTTTTGGGCGGATTCAGTGGAACAGGAATTTACAACATCGTAGGAAAAGAATACGGACAAATTTATTCAGGCGCATGGCAGCGCACCAACGACGGCAACAGATTCAACCCGGACAAAGATTACAACCCAAATGGTAAAATCGTAGTGGACGCAGATGGCTTTCCGTTGTTGGACGAAAAAAGCAATCGCCCTGTCGGAAATCCAAACCCAAAATATTTGTTGGGCTTGACCAATTCGTTCACAGTTTATGGCTTCACACTGTCTGCTTTGTTGGATATCCGCTCTGGCAGCCAAATGTGGAACGGAACAAAAGGCGCATTGACCAACTTCGGTATGAGCCGCTTGACAGAAAACCGCAACACGGAAGTATTGTTTGAAGGTGTAAAAGAGGACGGTTCTCCCAACACGACCAAAGCATTGGTCAATCAAGCATGGTATCAGGGTTTGGGCTCTGGATTCGGACCAAACGGCGAGCAATTCATCGAAAACTCAAGTTCAATCCGTTTCCGTACTATCGGTCTATCTTATCGTTTCCGACCAAGTGTGCTGAAATTGTTACACTTGACCGACTTGTCACTTTCCTTCACAGGAAGAAACTTGTGGATAAAAACAGACTATACAGGCGTTGACCCTGAAACAAGTTTGGTAGGTGGCGGCAACGCACAAGGTTTGGATTATTTCAACCAGCCGGGTGCTAAAAGCTATGCTTTTGGATTGAGCCTTAAATTTTAATCACTAACTTTTGTAGCAAATTAAATTTTTCTATTCAAGTAAAAAAATAATAATATTTTATGAAATTTAATAAAATAAGTCTGTTGTTTTTTGCAATCCTCGCATTGAGTTTGAGTTCTTGCAAAGACTACTTCGGCGACGTGAACGTCAATCCAGATTTGACGACCAATGTCTCGCCCAAAACCTTGCTTCCCACTATCGAAGCTCGCATTGCTTATGTGTATGGCGGTGACGCATCGCGTTATTCGTCCATTATGACGCAGCATATTGACGGCAACAACCGCCAATTTGCAGCCTATCAAGGCTATTCATTCGTCCCAGACGATTTTAGCACTATGTGGGCGAATACCTATTCGGGCGTTTTGTCGGATATTCAAGAGCTAAAAAGAACTTCCGATGCCAACAGCTACAATACCTTTAGCGGTATCGCTCGCGCGTTAGAAGCCTTCACTTTGCTCATGGCGACAGATGTTTGGGGCGATATTCCATACTCTAATGCTTTCAAAGGAGTAGATAATCTTCAGCCGTCTTACGACACGCAAGAGCAAATCTACGCGACCGTTTTTAGTCTTATCACGGAAGCAAAAGCAAAACTTACCGCTACATCGGCTGGCATCGTAAAGCCCGGCACTGATGATGTAATTTATGGCGGCTCTGCTCCAAAATGGGTAAAATTCTGTAACGTATTGGAAGCTCGCGCTCACTTGCACTTGGGAAAAGTAGATGCAGCCAACTATGGCAAAGCACTCAACTCACTCGGAGGCGGATTCGCGAGCAGCGCAGACGATGCTCGATTTGCTTTCGTGGCAGACGAAGTAGGCGCAGCACCTTGGTATCAATACAATACACAACGTGGCGATGCAGAAGTAGGTATCAATTATGACACTATTTTGGCACAACTCAATGACCCACGCCGTCCGATATTAGGAGCTTCGCTGTATAGCGATCCAGCTCCTTTGTTCACCATAGACCAAAAAGTTGGACTTTTGACCTACACGGAGCAGAAATTTATCCAAGCAGAGTGTTTGTCAAAAACTGGCTTGAACGTAACGACCGCTTATGCGGACGCAATCGGAGCTTCCTTTGCGGAGTTGGGTTTGACGGCAGCGCAACTCGCCACCTACGTCGCTCAACCGACTGTAACACCAGCCAGTGTCACATTGAAGGAAATCATGACGCAAAAATACTTGGCTCTCTACACCAATCCAGAAGTATGGACGGATTGGAGAAGAACAGGATTTCCTGCGCTCGTACCAAACGCTGGAAATACTATACCAAGAAGGTTTTTCTATTCTCAAAACGAGTTAGACTTGAACAAAAAAACTCCGACAGGCAACACCTACGGACTTTACGGCAGAGTCTGGTGGGATAAATAATAAACCATCAATGACCGCAAAATAAAAAAAAGCCTTTCATTCTTAACCGAGTGAGAGGCTTTTTTTTGTGATAAAGAAATGTGTGGATAACTTTTTTTGATAAAAAATATAAAAATTATAAAAACATTTGGAATAAAACAAAATAAATAACTACCTTTGCAGTCGTTTTTGAAGATAGCGGTTAGTTCTGCGCCCTCAAAAATGTAATTACTACTCAATCAATTTGTAAATATCGACCAATGGAATCCATTGCAATAGCAGGAACACCCCGAGTAGCACTCGGCAAGAAAGGCTCAAAAGCTACCAAAAACGACGGTTTAGTGCCTTGCGTAATATATGGCGGCACCGAAACTATCCATTTTGCTACTTCCCCAAAGGAAGTACGCCACTTGGTATATACACCGGACTTCAAAACAGCTAAAATCACCATCGGCGGAAAGACAGTTGAGTGCATCGTCAAGTCTATGCAGTTTCACCCAGTGTCGGAAGTTTTGATGCACATGGATTTTTTGGAGTTAGTACCCGGAAAGCAGGTAAAAGTAGGTATTCCAGTGCGTTTCAAAGGAGTTTCTCCAGGCGTAAAGGCAGGCGGAAAATTGTTGCAGATGGTGCGCCGAGTAGAAATCAAAACCACTCCCGATAGGTTGGTGGACGAGTTGATACTCGACATCAGCGGCTTGGATTTGGGTCAATCTATACGTGTTCGCGACATCACGGTCGGCGAAGGCGTAGAAATAATCAACTCGCCGAGCATTCCAGTAGCGATTATTGAAATCCCGCGTGCATTGCGTAGCGCAGCAACAGAAGCTGCAAAAACTAAAAAATAAAAAAATATTTTATACAAAGAATTTGCAAACCATTACTTTGGAATGTAACTTTGTGAGGTATTTTATAGTAATAAAATTAGGATTGGCTTCGTAGCTCAATTGGATAGAGTCCCTGACTACGGATCAGGAGGTTAAAGGTTCGAATCCTTTCGAAGTCACATTAGGAATGTGTGTAAAATAATTTACTTATTTTGTCTTCATTTCTTATTGAATTACATTCAAATAAAAAAAAATGTCTAAAGTTTGTCAACTGACAGGTGTTCGCCCGATTACAGGCAACAACGTGTCGCACTCCAACGCAAAAACGCGCCGTCGTTTTTTACCAAATTTGCAAAAGCAACGCTTTTTTATGCCTGAAACTGGCGAATGGGTGACGCTCCGCATTACGGCGCACGCTATCCGCACCATCAACAAGTTGGGTCTGTACGCCTACCTGAAAAAACTGCACAAAGCAGGCGTTGATACAGGAATAAAACTGTAGTTTTTTTGAGTTCAGAAATAAAATTTTGAGCTTTTCAATTTCGATAATTTTTTAATAGCAACATAAAATGGCAAAGAAAAGTAAAGGTAATCGCATTATGATTATTTTGGAATGTACGGAACACAAAGCCAGTGGTCTTCCGGGTACATCGCGCTACATCACAGAAAAAAATCGTAAGAATACGCCCGACCGCATAGAATTGAAAAAATACAATTCGGTGATGCGCAAGATTACGGTGCACCGTGAAATCAAGTAGTCGCCGCGCTCATTCCTCCAATTCATTCAAAATTATTTAATCAATAATCAATCATGGCAAAGAAAGTATCAAAAAACTCGCGTGTTGGTAAGCAACGTGACCCCAATGCAGGCTCTGGAAAAGACCATGTACGCGTTATAAAAAGTATCAAAGACCCCGTGACGGGCAAATATACTTACAAAGAACAAATCGTTCATAAAGACAAGACGAAAGAATTTTTCGGAGCGAAGTAATTTACTTTGCCCCCCGACAGCTCTTGCGCAGTGTGTTTAAAACTATTTTTCTGCAAAAGGCTTTTCTTTGATTGTCAAAAGAAAAGCCTTTTGTCTTTTGTCAGAAGCTCGGAATGGGTTTTTTTTGGGAAAGAAAAAATAAAATAATTCAACATCAAATATCGAATACCGAATAAGGAATATCGAATACCGAAATCTTGTATAATCTGTTCGATGTTGATAATTCAACATGATTCGTTCCCAAACCCAATTTGTAAAAATTAAAACCTCCCGAAACAACATCAAAACGACCAACTATGAGTTTTTTTAAAAAATTTTTTAGCAAAGAAAAAGAACAAGACCTCGACAAAGGCTTGGAGAAAACAAAAGAAGGGCTTTTCTCTAAACTTTCCCGAGCAGTTGCAGGAAAAACAACAGTAGATGTGGAAGTTTTGGACGAGTTGGAGAGTATCCTTATCTCCTCCGATGTCGGATTGGAAACAACCGTCAAGATTATTGACCGCATCGAAGCCCGAGTCGCTCGCGACAAATACCTCAACACAGACGAACTCAACGAAATATTGAGGGACGAAATCGTCCAACTCCTCGCCGAAAATAATACCGCCGAAATTGATAGTTTTGAACCGCCCGTCGCTCAACGCCCCTACGTAATCATGGTGGTAGGCGTGAACGGAGTTGGCAAAACGACCACGATTGGCAAGCTGGCGTACCAATTTCGGCAACAAGGAAAATCAGTCGTATTGGGAGCTGGAGATACATTTCGTGCAGCAGCCGTAGATCAACTCAAAATTTGGGCAGACCGTGTAGGCTGCCATTTTTTTAGCAAGGGAATGGAAGCCGACCCCGCCGCAGTTGCCTTTGAAAGCGTCAATTTTGCAGTCGAAAATAACTGCGATGTTTGCATTATTGATACGGCTGGACGACTCCACACCAAAATAAACTTGATGAACGAACTTTCTAAAATAAAGCGAAGCATCGAAAAAAAATTGCCCAACGCACCCCACGAAGTCCTCCTCGTCTTGGACGCTACGACCGGACAAAACGCCATGGAACAGTGCAAACAGTTCACCGCCGCCACCGAAGTCAGCGCGCTGGCATTGACCAAATTGGACGGTACCGCAAAAGGCGGCATCGCAATCGGCATCAGCGACCAGTTCAAAATACCCATCAAATACATCGGCGTAGGCGAATCCATTCATCAACTACAAATTTTTAACAAGCGCGCCTTCGTGGACGCAATGTTCAAAAAATAAAATTTTATGACTACTTCTGCAATACTTTTACTCGCCGACGGCAGCGTATGGCATGGCAAAGCGGCTGGAAAAATCGGCACCGCCACTGGCGAAATCTGTTTCAACACAGGCATGACGGGCTACCAAGAGATTTTTACAGACCCCTCCTACTTCGGTCAGCTGCTCGTGACCACCAACGCCCACATCGGCAATTACGGTACTAAAAAAACAGACGCAGAGTCCGCTCAACCTCAAATAGCAGGACTTATTTGTCATACTTTCAACGAAGGATTTTCGCGCCCAATGGCAGACGAAAGCCTACAAACTTACTTTGAAAACGAGCATTTGGTCGGCATCACCGACGTAGATACCCGCGCCCTCGTGCTGCACATTCGCAGCAAAGGTGCCATGAATGGAATTATTTCGTCAGAAGTAACTGATATTCAGATACTTGCGGAGCAACTCAAAAAAGTTCCCGACATGAGCGGTCTGGAGCTGGCGAGCGTGGTCAGCGTCGCAGAAGCCTACACGCTCGGCAACCCAAGTGCCAAGCACAAAGTCGCCGTGTTGGATTTTGGCTGCAAGCAAAATATTCTCCGCAATTTGATAGATAGAGATTGTTTTCTGAAAATATTTCCCGCCCGAACCACTTTTGCAGAACTCCAAAAATGGCAGCCCGACGGCTATTTTCTCTCCAACGGACCCGGCGACCCCGAGCCGATGCAGTATGCCGTGACTACGGTGAAAGAAATTTTAGCCGCCAAAAAACCGCTTTTCGGCATCTGTCTGGGGCATCAACTTTTGGCACTGGCGTTGGATATTCCGACCTATAAAATGCACAACGGACATCGCGGCATCAATCACCCCGTGAAAAATTTGCGGACAGGAAAGTGCGAAATCACCAGCCAAAACCACGGATTCGGTATCCACCCCGACACCGTCCGCGCTAAGCACGAACAAATAGAAATCACCCACATCAACCTCAACGACGACTCCATAGAAGGCATTTGCCTCAAACACCAACCCGCTTTTTCGGTACAGTATCACCCCGAAGCTGCACCCGGTCCGCACGACGCAAGGTATTTGTTCGATGATTTTGTAGCGATGATGTAGTTAATTTTAGAAAAAAAGCAAGAAAAAACAACACTTTCTATTTTTCCTCATTTCTAAACAAAAATTCTCTTACTTTTCAAGCACTTTTTTGCTAAATTTGTGTTTCAATATACATGATGAATAGTAAGAAAATAGACGAAGAAATTGCTGTGGCGCGTCGCCGCTCGGCAGAACTGTTTGTAGAAGCCAAAAAATACTTGCCGGGAGGCGTAAATTCGCCAGTCAGAGCCTTCAAATCCGTGTTCGGTCCGCCGCTTTTTATCCAAAAAGGCGACGGCTGCCACATCACAGATGCCGACGACAAAACGTACATAGACTTTTGCTGCTCGTGGGGTCCGCTTATTTTGGGTCACAACAACGCCAAGATTCGCGAAAGCGTGATTGCTGCCATTCATCGCGGTACTTCCTTTGGTGCGCCCACGCCCGACGAGGTCGAGCTGGCAAAATTACTCATCGAAAACAACCGTTTTATCGAAAAAATACGCTTCGTAAGCAGTGGTACGGAAGCCGTCATGTCAGCGATTCGGCTCGCGCGAGGCTATACGGGCAAGACCAAAATCGTCAAGTTCGAAGGTTGCTACCACGGTCATGTGGATTCGCTGCTCGTAAAAGCGGGTTCGGGATTGGTCACATTCGGGGTCAGCACTTCGGCGGGGATTCCAGAAGTATTCGCCAAAGAAACGCTCGTACTGCCCCTCAACGACCGTGCCGCACTCCACGAAATGCTCGAAACACAGGGTCACGACATCGCCTGCGTCATCATCGAGCCAATCCCCGCCAACAACGGACTGCTGCTCCAAGACCGCTCTTTTTTGGAGTGTTTGCGCCTAAAATGCTACAAATTCGGCGTGCTTTTGATTTTTGACGAAGTCATCTCCGGCTTCCGAGTCGGCTTCGAGGGCGCAGCAGGCTACTACAATATCCAGCCCGACATCGTCACCTACGGAAAAATCATCGGCGGCGGAATGCCCGTCGGGGCGTATGGCGCGAGTGCCGAACTCATGGGATTGATTGCGCCCGACGGACCCGTCTATCAAGCGGGAACGCTATCGGGCAATCCCGTAGCGATGGCAGCCGGTATCGCAGCAGCCCAACAACTGCTCGAACCAAATTTTTATGAAAACCTCGAACACAAGACCAGCGTTTTTGTCCAAAAAATACAATCGTTTTGTGACAAAAATAATTTTGGCGTAAAAATCACCCAAATCGGCTCTATTTTCTGGATTGCATTCACCGATGAACGCATCGTGACGGCGGGGCAAATCGACCCCGCGAGCATGGAAAAATTTAAAATAATGCACTACGAAATGCTGCGCCGAGGCATTTATTTTGGACCTTCGGGCTACGAAGTCGGCTTCGTTTCGGCAGCGCACAGCGAAGAAGACCTATCGCACGCCGCCGATATGATTTGCGAAAGTTTGAGCGTCGTGTTTGAGTGAGGGGCTGCAAGTTACCGACACCTTAAAGGTGTCGGTAAGTTTGAGTCTTTTTTTCGGTAGCCAGCATCAGTTGTTTTCTATGATTTTTATTTCTTCGTCCGTCAGGTTGTAAAGTTAATATACTAAAGCGTTTATTTTGTCTTCATTGTAGTCTATTCTCATTTTTATCTGTTGCTTTTGGGTATCGAGATTGGCGGTTCGTAGGTCTTTGTTGAGCGTCAATAATTGTTCGACACAGGAAATAATTTGGTTTTGAATTTGTTTTTCATTGCTCTTTTTGGTATCAATTATTCTGATTGGTAACTGCTGAAGGTAAGGAATATCAAAGCGCAAATAACCACCAGCCAAATGTGTGTTGGTAAATTTTATAGAAAAAAAATAGTTTAAAATATTTGAATTCAGTAAAGCCAATAAATACTTTGCGTCTATTTTGTCGGTAATAATTTGAGAGGATTTTCCTAAATAATATTTTTGAGTATCTAATGTTGCTTGTATTCTTTTTGTAAGCCTTGCTATAACTATTTTATCTTGTTCGAAGCATTCTTTAACATTTTCCGAATAAATTGATTTGTCTATGTATTCTTTTTTCCATTGTATTCCATAATTTTTAATATCTGCCGTTTGCAATACTTTTCGGTACATCAATTTATCTTTTTCACTCAATTTTTTATAGTCATTTTCGGATATTTTGTAAGATTTAAAGCCAACAATTGATGTACCCCAACTAAATTTAGTAGCAATATTCTTTAGAATTTCGCCTTGTTTTTCAATTTTTTGAATGAGATTAAAATTGTTACTGTTGTAGGCGGTCGAAATGATGTAGTTCTGGTTCTTGGAAACTATGTCTGATTGTTTAATTTTTTCAAAACGTAAATTTTCTATTTCGGCTGAAGACTTCGGGTTACTAATCTTAATTTCATTAGTAATCGTAAAAGCATTGGTATAAAATAATAGAATTGGATACGTCCCCACACTACCAAATACTTTTAGAACAGACACATCTACAATTTCATTGATTGATGTTTTATTGAGTAGTAGATTCCTTGTTGGTTTTCCGAAGTCTGCTGATAAAAAAGTATTAGGTATAATGTTACCATACATTCCATTTGGACGTAATATTTTTGTTCCTAACTCTACAAATGGTAAATATAAACTCCATTTTTCTTTTGTTTGTGTAGATTGATATTTTTGGTTTAAATACCGAACTTGATTCTCACCAATTAGCCTATAATCTACATACGGCGGATTTCCAATCACTACATCAAAGCCTCCGTTGTTTTTTGTTCCGTATTGAGCTACTGGTTCGCGGACGATACTGCTGATAAACTCTTTGGTCGTAGCGTCCAAATTCTTCACTTTGTCATATTGCTCCTTGAACGGCAAAGAATTATCAATCTGTACATTCCTATTGAACACCGCAGGAAACGCTTTTTGCCAGTTGAACGGTTTTATTTTCCGCTCTTCGCCAAAGTCTAATTGATTGTCGTAATAATCTGTGTCTATCAGGCTGTTGCCGCTCTTTATATTTTCGTCGAGCGTAGGCAGCACACGCTCTTTGAAGATAGTCATTTGTTGGGCAATACTGGCTTGAGTTTCGCCCTCCATACATTTGAGCAGCAAAGAAAGTTTGGTTACTTCTACCGCATTGGTATCTATATCAACGCCATAAATATTGTTGAGCAATATTCTTTTTTTCTCGGTGGTGGTCAGATTGCCTTCGGGCGTGAGTGTGTTTTTTGTGTTATTTTGAGCATAATAATCTTTGTGCCAGTACAATAGATACTGATACGCCCCCAACAAAAAACTGCCACTGCCACAGGCTGGATCTACTATTTTTAACTCACTTACTTGCGTCGGGGTCAGACCAACCGTTAGTTTTCCTACGGTGTTGGCTACAATATAATCCACGATATACTGAGGAGTATAATAAACGCCGCCCGCTTTTCTTACTTCGGGCTTTAGTTCTATGACCGCTTTGCCGCGCGTGTTGATGGTAATTGTTTTTCCCAAAAACTGTTCGTAGGCACTTCCCAATATTTCTACACTCAACACCGAAAACTCATAAGGACACTCTGGATAATAGAGCTGGTCTATAATTGTGTAGAGCGTCTTGTTATTGATGCTTACTTGGCGGCTGGTAGTATCTTTTTTGAAGTCAAATAGACCACTGTTGTATTTTTGGTCGGCTTGTTTGAACTCTTGCAAAAGATTTTTGTAATAGTCACCGCTTTTCAGAGCCTCCTGCAAACTTCCGTAGGGTTCAATACCTCTGTCTTCGCAGATTCTCAAAAATATTATTCGGTCCAAAGTTTGTTGGACTACAAAATTTAGTTCGTCTTCGTTGAGTTGCTTATTGTCTTTGCTAATGGTTTCGGCGAGTAAAGTCCGCCACTGGTCGAGGGAGATTAAAAATTCTTTATCGACGGTCGTAGTTCCTTTTTTAGTCGCGGTAGTAGCGACAAATTTATCAAAGCTGCCATTGATTACTGCTTCTTTGCTAAAAGTATTCCAAAGAAAATCCCACTTTTTTTCGTACTCCCGGAATGTCAAATATTCAAGCCTTGCCACGCTGGTTTGGTCAGTTGGATTGGGCTTTTTGGTACAGTCATAGACAGCAAATTCCTCAAAATCGGTGATAAGACTTACGTTTAATTTCGCATTCCAACCATATCTCCGAACTTGATAAGCAGGCTGCATCGCATTTTTTATAAGTATGCTTGGCTTTTTGGCTTCTACAAAAAATAAACGTTGCCCACCACTCAACTTAAACGAGTAGTCAGGAGCTTTGGTAGCACCGCCCACTTTTACGCGGTCTTCATGGATTACTTCTCTATAGCTTTCCGCCAGCCCTCGCGTATTGTCAATGTCCCAACCCAATGCCTGAAAAAACGGGTCAATAAAATCTATACGCACCTGCGTTTCGTTGTAATTAGATTTCGTGTACGCAGGAAGTTGCTCCTCAAAGCGAGCGACCAACTCCATCACTTTCTTCAAACCTTTTTCTTTATTCGTCATCGCAACTATTTTCTTTTGTTCGATTGCAAATTTAATTTTTTTATTTCACTTTTTTAGAATTATTCAATAATGAAGTAACAAATCCAAAAAAACAATCCTTTTTTCTTACCTTTGTATATTAATACATATATCAGATGAAACAAACTTTATTTTACTTGATTGCGCTGATAATTTGTGCAGCCACAGCTTGCGCTCCAAAATATTCGGCGAGTAAGCTGCCTGCCGAACAAATTATATTCGGGAATGGCGGTGGATTTGCGGGCATAGAAACGTCTTTTTTGTTGCTCGACAACGGACAAATCTTCAAAAAAATAGGGCAAGATTCGGTTTGGGCAGCTATTAAGTCGGCGAATAAAAAAATTGCGAAGCAATATTTTATTGAAGGACGCAATTTGTTCACTTCCGTGAAAGATACCATCAACGACCCTTCCAATACCTACAGTTTTTTGGAGCTTCGGGACAAGCAAACTGGCGAAAATCCGCGCCGATTCGTGTGGAGTCGCACGAAATCGCCGTCCCACAAGTCTGCTGATATTTTCTACCGCGCCCTAAACCTTTTAGTTCAAGAACCTAAAAAAATAGAACCCACTCAAACTCCCAATCGCTAATTTTTCACCCTCAATATTCTTAACTTTACTATGAAACATTCTTTTTTTATCACATTTTTAGTCCTGTCGCTCGCAAGTCATTCGGCGTTTGCTCAAAATAAATTTCAACGCACGCCTACGGTCGGCACTGGCAGCAGCATTGATATTTCGCAGCTAAAACCCCTAAAAAATATTAAAAAAGGCGTGCCGCCTGCCGCCAATGTCCTAAAAAACTTGACAGAATTAAACTTCAAAACACTTCCGCCGCCGACGATTGCCCGCCCCGAACAGCCCAATTTGCGCTTCATCAACTCGTCGGACGCGCAGCCGTCTATGGTCACGGGCAGCTTGGTCGCCACCGCCGCAGACGCACGGTTGCAGCTCCAGACTTACTTGGAGGCAACACAATATTTTTGGAAAATAAAAAATGTCACAAGCGAATTTGTCACAAAAAAGACAGAAACCGATGATTTGGGAGTTACTCACACTTGGCTACAACAACAGTACAAAGGCGTGGACGTGTGGGGCGGCGAACTCATCGCGCACGAAAAAAATGGAGTAATATTTATGCTCAACGGAAATACTTTTCCGACTCCAACGATTCCGAATATTGTACCCGCAATATCTTCGGAGCAAGCAAAACAAGCCATTCGCAGTGATGTTTCGAGAGTTTCTAAACTAAAAACACTCACAGATGCCGAAAAAAGATTGGTAAAAGCAGACGCAGAGCCGCAACTTATCATCTGGCACGACGACAAAAAAACGCCCGTTTTGGTCTGGCACTGGACGATCGTACCAAATATTTTAGACCGTTGGGAATATTTTGCGGACGCAAAGACTGGCAAGATTTTGAACAAATACAACAACGTATGTCGCTTTGCACACAACGAAAATACGCTCCATGAATGTCACAAAGATATTAAATTAGAAAAAAATAATACGCTCGCTCCTCCGCCCTTGGACGGACCCGCGACCGCTACCGCAACCGACTTGCTCGGCGTAACTCGACTCGTCAATACCTACCAAAAAGGCAGTGGTTACTACATGATTGACATTTCTCGTCCGATGTATCAGGCGACAGCTTCTACGATGCCCAACGACCCTATCGGAGCTGTCTGGACGCTCGATGCGATGAATACTTCTCCTTCTGGAAACGGATTTCAATACGACCATGTCACGTCTTCTAATAATTCTTGGAATAATGCGACTGCCATTTCGGCTCATTACAACGGCGGAGTTGCTTACACCTACTACAAAAATACGTTCAATCGCAACTCCATCAACGGCGCGGGCGGCACTATTATTTCGCTCATCAATGTGGCGGACGACAACGGCGGCGGCTTGGATAATGCTTTTTGGAACGGCGAAGCTATGTTTTACGGCAACGGAAGTCAGGCTTTCAAACCACTGGCGCGCGGCTTGGACGTAGCCGGACACGAGATGTCGCACGGCGTTATCCAAAGCACTGCCAACCTGAATTATCAAGGCGAATCGGGCGCACTCAACGAATCTTTCGCCGATATTTTTGGCGCAATGATTGACCGCAACGACTGGCAAATGGGCGAAGATGTAGTCAAAATCGGCAGCTTCCCAAGCGGTGCGCTGCGTGATTTGTCCAATCCACACAACGGCGGAAGCGGCTTGGGCAGCCCCGGCTGGCAGCCGCAAAGCTACAGCGAGCGTTACACGGGCAGTCAGGACAACGGCGGCGTGCATATCAATAGTGGGATTCCAAATTTTGCATATTACAAGTTCGCCAACAACGCGGCGGTCGGAAAAGACAAAGGCGAGCAAGTTTTTTATCGTGCTTTGACAAAATATTTGACAAAATCCTCCAAATTTACAGACCTTCGCAACGCCGTTATTCAGTCTATTGCAGACCTGAACTACGGCGCGGCAGTCAATACGGCGGCAGTCCAAGCTTTCGACGCAGTCGGAATCGCTGGCGGCTCGGGCGGCGGCACAGGCGGCACGAATTACCAAACGAGTATCCCTCCGAATCCCGGACAAGATTTAATTTTGTATTCTGACGCTGGACAAACGAAAATTTTTATTTCTAACCCTGCGGGAACATCGCCGACCGTGTTAAGCACAACTGCGCACATCAGCAAGCCGAGCATTTCGGACGACGGCTCGGAGGTTGTGTTTATCGGTACGGACAAAAAAATTCACTATATTCCGATTGATTGGGCAGCAGGAAGTTTTGGTCCCGAAGAAATCATCAGCGACGACCCTATTTGGAAAAATGCGGCACTTTCAAAAGACGGCTACCAGCTTGCGGCAGTGCCAGAGCAGGAAGTGAACCAAATATATACCTACGACTTCAACGCAGTCGCTAATCCTTGGAAGTTATTTACGCTCTACAATCCGACTTATACAGACGGAATTACGACGGGCGACGTGAAATTCGCAGACGCTTTGGAGTGGGATTATTCTGGAAATAATGTAATTTATGACTCTTACAACGAAATCAACAACGGCTCTGCGCCCGTCAATTACTGGGACGTAGGCATTTTGAGAGCTTACAACAAGAGTGCGGGAAATTTCGGCGACGGCAAAATTCAGAAATTATTTTCCAGCCTTCCCAACGGAATCAGCATCGGCAACCCTACTTTTTCTAAAAATTCGCCGTCCGTCGTGGCTGTAGATTACATCGACCAAGAGCAAGACCAGTATGTAGTCATCGGAATCAACATCGAAAACGGAACGACGGGAACTATTTACCAAAATAATCAGCCCGGCTATCCAAATTTTTCGCGCTTGGACAACAAAGTAATCCTCGGCACGAACAACAACAACACCGATTTGTTGGTCATCGCAAATATGGCGGCGGACAAAATCAACGCCACTGGCACGCCCGCTACCTACAAAAACAATACGAAATGGGGCGTTTGGTTCGCCAACGGAACGCGCGTCTTGACCGCCACCGCAGATGCCGAGCAGCCTAATTTGGTCAAAGTATTTCCGAACCCCACGAGCAATCAACTGACTATCGTGCAACAGGAATATTTTGCAGACAGCCGCTATGAATTGTATAATATTTTGGGAGAAAAAATATCACAACAAAAATTATCCGAAAATACAACTGTCGTAGAATGTTCTAATTTTGCCGACGGCATTTACTTTTTGCATATCTTTGGCAACGGAAAACAACAAGTGATTAAAGTAGTAAAAAATTAGCTTCATTTTTAGAAGCTGAAACTAAAAAAAAGCATTTATTGTGTTCGCACAATAAATGCTTTTTTTTAGTTTTTTTATTATAAGTTTTGTCAATCATTAACTTATGCGTCAAATAATCCATGTCACTAATAAGCAAATAATTTTACAATTTTGCAGCGACTACACAGGTCAATTTCTGTTCTTTTACCGTTCCGTCCGCCGCCGTAATTTGTAGGTGCAGGATATAAATTCCGATGCGGGCTTTCGAGCCAGAGTCCAAATCTCCGTCCCAGCGGAGGCTGCCTTGCGTGGCGAGCAATTCGTTTTTGAGCAGATTTTTTACCAAACGTCCGCTGCTATCAAAAATCCGTACCGAAGCCAGATAACCAGACCTATCTGTTTGATAATCAAGGGATAAAAAATCTTCGTAGCCGTCGCCGTCGGGCGAAAAGACATCTTTCGCCAGCGTAAAAATATCTGTTCCAGCAGGCGCAGACGACTCTAAATACTGCGAATTTTTGTACGTTGGCGTAGCGTAACCTACCGAAGCGGCGGCGGACTGCCAGTTGTTTTTGTCATTGGTCGGCAAGGACGGATTGACGCGCTCGAGCGAAACTCCATTCTTATCGGAAAGCAGTGCATTGTGCCAAGATTCGTCATAATCGAGGGAATCTATGATATTGATATTAAAAATTCCCGAAGTAAACAATGTCACATTTCCAGCTTTATCGTCCAAAGTTGGGAGTGCGTTTTCTAAAAGTGCTGTTGGATTTTTTACAAAAAATGAATTTTTAGTGGTCACAATTTTTGGGGTAAGCGCAATATATTCATTCGGAAAAAGCAAATAATTCGCAGAAATGGGTTGGATACTTTGGTTGCCGTTGGCGAAATTCCCGATTCTCAATTCACTGACGTTCACGACTTTTTTGGAGCGATTGTAAAGCTCCACAAAATCCACGCCACCCGTCGGCGCATTGAATAAAACTTCGTTGATGATAATATCTTTTGCGATCGGCGTTTGCGGTATCGCCAATCGAAGCGTCGCATTTTGCAAAAGTGCGTTGCCCGCGCAGTCTTTGATGCCGACTTTGGCAGTAAATGTATAAACTGTATTTGTCTGCAAAGGGTTCTGTAAAATTAACTTAACTTGCTTATTATCAGCATTTTGTAAAGCCGCAGACAACACAGCGATACCGTCAGAAATGGTATAATTAGAAGCCGTAGAAGCCGTAGAAGCGTCCAAACCTTCATCAAAAGTCACTAAAATTTCTGTACTCGAACTCGGAAAAGCCAACGATAAGTTAGGCGATTTGGTATCATTTTCTAATTTGAGAACTGAATTTGCGAAGCCAGGCGTACCGCCGTTTGGATTGCTGCAAGCCGACCAGTTGCTGCTGCTGTTGTCGCAGGGCGCGGACGGATTGATGCGCTCCAAAGACCAGCCGCCAGCCGCTTTTTGGGTATTTTGATACCAAGAAATATCGTAAGTGACAGCATCTACTACGTCCCCGTTGGGCGCAATCAAACTGACATCGTCGCCATCGTTGCTGAACGAAATAAGCGAAGTGACGCTCAAAGTATCCAAAGTAGGAAATTTTATATTTTGTTGATTATCGAATATTACCAAATATTGTTTTGGTTGCAATGCGTAGTACGGCAGCGTGGTGCGAGTAACATTTCCATTGGAAAGCTGAAAGCCGCTCAAATTTATCGTTTTATTGCTTCGATTATAAATTTCGATGTATTCGACGGCGGGCAAAGAACCTATCGTGGGAGTTGGGTCTGCCATAATTTCATTGAGGAGGAGGTCGAAGCGGTCGGCAGTCTGAAAACTGATGTAAGCAAAATTAGTAATTTGAGCGACCGAACTCACGTTTCCTACGGTATCTTTTGCATTTGTGACAGTCAAAATATACTGGTTGCTCGGTAGCGGATTCTGTAAAGTCAGGTGCAAAATATTCTTATTCACAGCGTCCAAAGCGGCGGCGGCTGGTGCGCCGATTCCCTGATTGATAGAAAAATTATTTTTATTGGAGGCAAAATTATTATCTAATTTTTCGTTGAATGTGACATCTAATAAATTGGCGTTTGCTACGGTTGCACCCAACAAAACAGGCGGCTGCGAGTCGGGCAAAAGCGAAGAAATTTTTATGTCGTCGAAGAAAAACTTGTCCTTGTTGCCCGAAGTATATTTGCACCAAAAACCAAAAGTTTGTGCGTCCACGCTTTTGTGAATGTTATCGGTTGCCGAAGCCTCCAAAGTCAAATTATTTCCACCCGAATAATCCGTAAAAATATTCCAAACTCCTGAAAATGTGCGAGTTACGCGTATTTTAGCTTTTATGGAAACCGAAAAACCTTGTGTGCAAACAGCTACTTTTGTGATAGTTCCGTTGGCATCTTGCCGAAAGAGTTTGAGCGTATCGGCGTTGGTTTCGCCCAATTCCAAGTAGTAAGCGTTGGAGTTGGCGAGCGTATTTTGGTCGGCTTGCAGATAGATTCTTGACTGATTGGAAGTGGACGGAGCGAAGCCCAACCGAAGGTAAAAATCCCAAATAACGCTGTCTGGAAAATTTACAAAAGTGTAAATCTGTGACGTGTCAGAACTTCCCGACGGCAACGGCGCAGGCGCATTGAGCTGTAATTCTTTGGCAGCATTGACCGTAAAATTGGCGGCATCTCCGAGCCAAACAGTGCCTGTATTGAAATCTCCATCGGAAAAATCGTCTTGCAGCTGCGCACGAAGCGGAGCAGACGCAAAAAGGCAGACTAACAGTGTAAAATATAATTGTTTCATAGCCCTAAAAATACTACAAAACACAATATGGTAGTTGTTTTTTTAAATTAAAAAATTGATAAATATTTTAGACGTTGGTTTTTTGGAATGGAGAAAAGTAAAGTAATTTGTTTTGGACGCGTTCTTACGGTTTTTTTAGGCTAAATTTTTTGTTAAAATAAATACTTTGATATACCTAAAATAAAAAAATATCGTTCCCAAATATGTACTTTTGCCTTCGTTTTTTGAAAAAATTTTATGCAGAAATTAAAAATTGGGCTTTTTGGAGTAGGACATCTCGGCAAAATACACCTAAAATGTATTCAGCAAATACCGCGACTTGAATTAGTTGGCTTTTTTGACCCCAACGACGAGGCTGCCGAAGCCGTAGAAGCGACTTTCGGAATCCCGCGTTTTGGAGATGCTGACCAGCTTTTGGCTGCCGTAGATGCGGCGGACATCGTGACCCCGACGATTACGCACTTTGAACTGTTGGAGCGAGCCGTCCGCGCAGGCAAACATATTTTTGTCGAAAAACCCCTTACAAATACGGTAGAAGAAGGAAAAAAAATCGTAGAACTATGTCACAATTCGCCAAAATTAATTATTCAAGTCGGTCATGTGGAGCGTTTCAATCCCGCTTTTTTGGCACTTGGCGATGTAGCTTTGCAGCCTATGTTTATTGAAGCGCACCGTTTGGCAACCTTCAATCCGCGCGGGACGGACGTATCTGTGGTGCTGGATTTGATGATTCACGACTTGGATATTGTGTTGAGTTTGGTGCGGTCGCCGCTGCGGAGTGTGAGCGCGAGCGGCGTGGCGGTAGTCAGTCAGACTCCCGATATTTGCAACGCCCGATTGGAGTTCGAGAACGGCTGTGTGGCTAACTTGACCGCCAGCCGAATCAGCTTGAAACAGATGAGAAAAGTCCGATTTTTTCAGAAAGATGCTTACATCAGTCTTGATTTTTTGGACAAACAAGCCCAAATTATTCGGCTCTTCGACCCCGAAACGGCTGCTAAAATGCCGCCCGAAGCCAATCTCATGGAACTCGAAACGGCGGACGGCAGTACGAAAATGATACAGATACAAATGCCCGAAATCCAGCCAAGCAACGCTATAAAAATGGAATTGGAAACATTCGCAGCCAGTATTTTGGACGGCTCGGCGGTGCGTGTGACACTCGAAGACGGGTTTCGTGCTCTGGAGGTCGCCCACCGAATCGTAGCACAATTAGGCTAAAAAACTCGAATGTCACAAAATACGACTAAAACAAAAAATATGAAAGCTATTTATTCAATTATTTTCGCAGCAATCCTGCTGACTTCGATGGTGTCTTGCACGAGCAAGGAGGCGCAAATCCCAGCCTACGTCCATATCCCAAAGATGACGCTGCAAGTTCGGAACGACCAAGAAGGCAGTGTGTCGAGCAAAATTACCGAAGCGTGGGTTTATATGGACAATAATTTTTTGGGCGGCTATCCACTGCCCGCTACCTTTCCAGTCCTCGCTACTGGGCAGCATGAGTTCAGAATCTTTGCGGGCGTACACGAAAATGGTATTCTCGCCGCACCCGTTTTGTACCCTTTTTACGCTCCCAATGTTTTTTCGCTGCAGCTTTCGCCCCAAAAAATAGATACCGTAAGCCCAGTTTTTTCCTACACCAGCACGACAAAATTCGCTTTTATCGAAAATTTTGAGAGTGCCAGCCAACTGCTCCGCGACGACCGCGACCTCAACCTGAATACCAAAATAGTCGCCAGCACCGAAAATGTTTTTGAGGGCATGAAGTCTGGCATGATCGTACTTGACACCGCCAACGCATTTGTGGAAGTGGCGACCATTGACTCCTACTCGGGCTTGCAGACGCAGGGAGCTACGCAGGTTTGGGCGGAACTCAACTACTGGTCGGACGTAGATGTGCGCATCGGATTGGTTGGGTTAGATGCCGACGGCAACACGTTTCCCTACTACGATTTGAACCTGTTGGGCAAAAAAACGTGGGGAAAAGTTTATGTCAATTTTACGCGCCCTCTGGTAGCGTCCCAACTAAAAAGTTATAAATTTGCGCTTCGCGCAGGATTGCCGATTGACACCAATGGTAATTTTACGCAGATGAGCGGAAAAATATTTATTGACAATATTAAATTTTTGTACTTCTAAACCCATTCTATTCTCTTCAGACTCAACAAATAGCTATCAGAAACTAATAAATGACTAAACGACAACGCCAACGAGATATTTTGCTCTACGCATTCGCCGACTTTTTGATGGCGATGGCGGCGTGGGTCGTATTTTTTATGTATAGAAAAAATGTGGAGGGCTTCGATTGGAAATGGGAAACTCTGCTGCAAGACCAAAATTTTTATTTCGGCGTTTTGGTAATTCCCACCGGCTGGGCTTTGTTTTATTCTATCTTTGATGAGTACCGCGACCTCTACCGAATGAGCCGACTTTCTGTGCTGACCAAAACGTTTTTTCTCACTTTTTTGGGAGTCACATTTTTATTTTTTACACTCATTTTGGACGACTTCGTAAAAGGCTACCGAACTTACTACAAATCATTTTTCGCACTCTTTGCCTGCCACTTTTTGCTCACCGTCACGATGCGCATGATACTGCTCACGCGCGCCAGCCGAAGGCTCAAGTCAGGCTTGGTGACTTACAAAACACTCATCGTGGGCGGCAACGCCAACGCGCTCGAACTCTACGAAGATATTGCGCAGCGCAAAAAAGCACTCGGCAATAATTTCGTCGGATTCATAGATACCAACGGGCAAAGCAGCAACGAACTCGCCATGTACCTCACCAAACTCGGCAAAATAGAGAACCTCGAAAACGTAATTCGACAGCACGCCATCGAAGAAGTTATCATCGCTATCGAAACCTCCGAACACAACCGACTGCGCGATATTCTGAATATTTTATTTGATTTTGACGACAAAATACTCATCAAAATCATTCCCGATATGTACGATATTATGCTCGGAACGGTCAAAATGAACCACCTCTACGGAGCCGTCCTCATCGAAATCAAACAAGAAATGATGCCACATTGGCAGCGACTTTTCAAACGTTTGGTGGACGTGATAGCCAGCTTACTTTTTTTGCTGCTGCTTTCGCCGCTCTATGCGTTCATTATTTTTAGGGTAAAATTATCGTCGTCGGGACCTATTTTTTTCGTCCAAGAACGCATCGGACTGAATGGACGACCGTTCAAAATCTTCAAATTTCGCTCCATGTACGTTGGTGCCGAACAGCTCGGACCACAGCTTTCGCGGGACGGCGACAACCGTTGCACGCCGTGGGGAGCTACGATGCGCAAGTGGCGATTCGATGAGCTGCCGCAATTCTGGAACGTCCTCATCGGCGATATGTCGCTCGTAGGTCCGCGCCCCGAGCGGCAATATTACATCGAACAAATCATGGCGCGTGCGCCGCACTACAAGCATTTGCTGAAAGTTCGCCCGGGCATCACTTCGTGGGGACAAGTAAAATACGGCTACGCATCAAGCGTAGAAGAAATGCTCCAACGCCTCAAATTCGATATTCTCTACATCGAAAATCGCTCGCTCGCGTTAGATTTCAAGATTATGTTTTACACGATTTTGGTGCTGACGCAAGGCAAAGGCAAATAAAATTAAACTTCTCCAAGTTAGAGTTTGTTAAGTACTTGCGCCTATTTAGTCTGCATTAATAGCCGACTGCTTTAGCAGTTGGGCAACGAATAATAATTGGTATTGGCTTTAGCCTAAACGACTCGCTTGGGGCAAGTATTTGGCTAAAGCCGATGCACCATTTTTTTTATACAACAGCTAAAGCTGTTGCCAATATATAAAACTATTTAGGTACAGCTTCTTACAAATGAATAAATTTTACTTTTATCTTTATTTCATACTTTCCGTCCCCGACCAATATATTTTTGTAACTTTCATCGGCATCAAACGTATAAATAAAAGCCTGAAACCAAAGCCATTCCACTGAAAGAAATAATTATGCGGCAGCTAAAAATTAATCATAAAATCACGTCGAGAGAAAGTCTTGCACTCGACAAATATCTCAATGACATCGGTAAAATACCCTTGCTCACGCCCGAGCAAGAAGCTGAACTCGCTCGCCGAATCCGCGCCGGCGACCAAGACGCACTCGAACTGATGACCCGCTCCAATCTCCGATTTGTAGTGTCCGTCGCCAAGCAATATCAAAATCAAGGAATGTCCCTCGCCGACCTCATCAATGAAGGAAACATCGGACTGATAAAAGCCGCTAAAAGATTCGACGAAACCAAAGGCTTCAAATTTATTTCTTACGCCGTTTGGTGGGTTCGCCAGTCTATTCTGCAAGCCATCGTCGAGTACTCTCGCATCGTGCGAATGCCCATCAACAAAGTCGGCTCTTACAACAAAGTAAATGAAGCCTTTATTTCTTTTTCGCAAGAGTTTGAGCGCGACCCCAGCAACGAAGAACTGGCGGAAATATTAGGACTGTCGCTCAAAGAAGTCAATAACATGATGAAAGGCAACACTCGCCACATCTCTTTTGACGCACCGATGGGCGGCGAAGACAGCGACGCAACGATGCTCGACTTCCTCCAAAGCGAATCCGACGGTGCCAATCCAGAGTCCGAACTCATGGAGCAATCGCTCCGAGCAGAAGTAGTGGAAGGACTTTCGGTGCTTGCGCCGCGCGAAATGGAAATACTTTCATCATTCTATGGGCTGAACGGCT
Organism: Saprospiraceae bacterium; assembly: GCA_043778415.1. Classification (GTDB taxonomy): domain Bacteria; phylum Bacteroidota; class Bacteroidia; order Chitinophagales; family Saprospiraceae; genus JAYUHK01. The sequence goes on along the minus strand of JAYWGG010000356.1, from coordinate 17,571 downwards.
ACAAACTCCTGACACTCGAAGAAATCGGCGACGTATATGGACTTACCCGCGAGCGCGTGCGCCAAATAAAAGAACGCGCTATCCGCCGACTGCGCAAAACTCAAAATAAAGGCGACTTACGCTCTTATCTGGGGTAAATAAAAAAATTCAAACGCTCAACTATCTTATGAACTTCAACCTTCAGCGCGACCTCGTTTTTTTTGACATCGAGGCTACGGGACTCAACGTGGTGCGCGACAGAATCGTGCAAATCGCACTTATCAAATATTTTGCCAACGGACAGCCGCCCGCCGAGCTTTCTCTACTCATCAATCCGACCATTCCGATTGCAGAGGAAGCAATGAAAGTACACGGCATCACCCCCAAAATGCTCGCCAACAAACCCGTTTTTGGGCAAGTTGCTCAACAGATTTTTGACTTCATCGGCAGCGCAGACTTGGCAGGCTACAACTCCAATCGCTTCGACATACCGATTTTGATGGAAGAATTTGACCGCGCGGGCATAGAGTGGAGCGTAGAAAAGCGCAAAACGATAGACGTACAGCGAATTTTTTATAAAATGGAATCGCGGACACTCAAAGCCGCCTATCGCCTCTATTGTGGGCAAGAACTCGAAGACGCACACGACGCGCTCGCCGACGTGCGTGCTACGGCGGACGTTTTCAGAGGGCAGCTGGCTCGCTACGACGGCGTAGATTTGTTGGACGAAGACGGCAACCTCGTCCCCGCTCCTATCCAAAACGATATGCAAGTGCTGCACGAATTTACGAATGATTTGAAGACTTTGGACGCTACGCAAAAGCTCAAATTAGATGCCAACGGCACGATTGTTTTTAATTTTGGGAAATACATTGGGCAGCCAGCAGGCAAAATACTCTCCGAAGACCGCCAATATTACCACTGGATTCTGAACAAAGAATTTTCATCGCAAGTCAAACAAATGGTCAAAAAGATACTCAAAGACTACGAAAGTCCCGCCAGTGCAAAGTAGTTTTTTGATTTTGTAACTCCACCTTTCTTAATTTTTTTGCCCAGCTATGAACCGTCAGAAATTAGGCATTTCGATAGTACAAATCGTACTTTTATTGTTGCTTTTTGGGGCTTGCAAAAAAGCAAAAGACGGCTGTTTGGACGTTGGTGCCGCCAACTACGACCCGTCCGCCGACAACACTTGCTGCTGCGTGTATCCCAAACTTACGCTCGAAACTTACTTCAAAACCGATACCGTCACGTCGCGTGGCGACTCGCTGATTACTTTTTTTTATGACAAAAAATATACGACGGACGGAGTTCAATTTTTTAGTATCCACAAAATAAAATTCTATCTGTCTGATTTTCAGTTCATTAGAGCCGACGGTTCGGTAGCTACAGTGTCCGATACGTTTCACATCGGCAACTCTAAAGATAGTTTTGCTCGCAAAGATATTCTGCTCGTTTCGCCCGACAATCAATCTTTCAAATCGTTTTCGTTGGGGACTTTTGCGGACAACGGTTTTTTTACGACCTTGCAGTTTCGGGTAGGGCTTTCCGATTACTTCAATCAGGTGGACACCACCAAATTCGCGGCAAACTCCGTGTTGGGAGTGCAGCCCGACACGATGTGGAACGCCAGCAAAGGCTATTTTTTTAATAAAATTTCGTTCCAACGCGACACCGTAGCGGGGCTTTTGCCCTCTCAAATTATTATTTCTAAACCTCAAGCGGCGTTGGTTTCTCTCTCTTTCAACAGAAAAATTCGCGTCGGCTACGACATTACCCTAAAATTGGGCATCAACTTTAAAAAGTGGTTTCAGAACGTCCAGTTTAGCACCGACGACGACCTGACCGTTGCCAATACGATTTTTAGCAACACATCGTCCGCTTTTTTTGTGCTGCCTTGACATAACAAAATCAATTTTCAAACGTTTGAGAGTATGATTATTCTCACAAAAAAATCTGAACAGATGAAAAATAAATTCCTTATTTTGCTTGCGTTTGCTTCTGTGGCATCGCTTTTTTCTAACTGCACGACCACTGACAAAAACATGGGTAACACAGCACAGCTCAATTTTACTGCCAACTATTCGGGGCAGCCGTTGGTGATGTTGCAGCCTGTAACTTACCAGTCAAAACCCTTGAAGTTCACGAGGTCTGCGTTTTATCTCTCCAACACTCGACTGATAAAAACCGACGGCTCGGAAGTAAATGTGTTGCCGACGAGCTTCGTGGACTTGAGTTTTTCGGATATTAACGCTGCTGCGGCAGGGCAAAATCTTACTCTAAAAAATATTCCGAGTGGCGAATACAAAGGTTTGCGCTTCGGTATCGGTGTAGGAAGTGGCGAAAATGCTAAAACGCCCGCCGATTTTGGGGGCGATAATCCGCTTTCAGAAACCGCCGAGTATTGGAGCAGCTGGCGCAGTTATATTTTCTCGAAGACCGAAGGGCAATTTTCGTCCAACAATGGCGTGGTTTATTTTGCCTACCACACGGGCGCCGACCGCTTTTATCGCGAAGTCACGCTCAACAAAAATTTTAGTATCAACGACTCCAACCAGAAGCTGGCGGTGCAGTTTGATGTAAACAAAATTTTAGAAAATGCGACCGAAAATGTAGATATTACGCTCCACCAAACGGCGCACAGCACTCAAGATACTGTCGTTTCGGTATTCATCACCAAGCAATATCAGAGTGCTTTTAGCTTGAAGTAGGAGAAAAGTTACTTCTAAACAAAAAAAGACCGTGCGGATTTCGCACGGTCTTTTTTTTATTTTACTCAAAATATTTGTTTTATTAACTCATGTTACGCAAGGATTTTAAATTGGCTCACTTGAGCTTGATTTTTGTGGTAATTTTCTTGTCCTTTGTCACTTTTTTTATCCCCAACCCGACCTTTCCCAGAGGGGAGGGAGAAGAAAGTAAGCAAAAAAATCAAATACTCTGTAGAGATTCAAGTTTTTGCTTAAAAATCTCGTCGGCGCGCAAAAAATACTCGTCGGCTCCGCCAGACTTCAAACAGTTTTTACTTCGCCAGACGATATTTTTGCAAAAACTTGAATTTCTACCAGGCACGTCTGAAAATACAGTCACCTTGAATAAAATGCAGTTTGAAAATTTTGGTAAAAAAGTTTCTTTGCGTAACATGAGTTAGTTAAAAGTCTACCTCCAACAAATGTCCATTTTCTTTGAGCCATTTTTTTGCTTTCAAATAATTAGGTACTTGTATGGATAGTATATTCCAAAATCTCGGTGTGTGATTGTTCTCCATTAAATGTACTAATTCGTGGGCTACTAAATACTCCAAAACATACATCGGTGCTTTGATAATTCGCCAATTGAAAATGATATTATTGGCAGGAGTGCAAGAACCCCAACGATATTTCATTTCGGAGGTTTTGAACTCATTATATATTACACCTAAATTCTTTGCAAAATTGGCAGCCAATGGTTCAATTAACTTTAATGCTTGATGTAAGTACCAATGTTTAAATAAAGCATTTGCATTGGGTTGATTGGCTTTAGAAATTCTGAATCTTTGCTCAAACTCAATTCCCTCAATAGCTTCGTTTACTACTTCTAGTTGGTAATTTGTTCCTAAATACATAATGGCTTCACCAGATACAAATTCTTTTTGCTGAACTTCAACTGGATACTTCTGGGCATGGTTTATTTTTTCTTTCAACCATTGTTTTTTTGATTGTATTATTTCTTCTATTTTTTCTAAAGACGTTTCTTCGGGGGCAGTGACTACAATACGCCTATCTCTTTCAACGGTAATATTTACCGTTTTACGTATTTTACTATATTTAATAGTTATTAATGGTAAATTGTTAATGACTAATTGAGCAAATTTATCACTATTATATGTTTTTTTCTCTTCCATCACAAATAATTAATAATTGACAATTATGCAATAATTTTAAAATGATTGGTTTCCGCCAACTCCATTATTCTTGAAATCAACTCGCTTCTTTTCAGCACAATGTTCGGTAATTTATTGAACTCTGTCGATAACAGCATCTTTTGCAATTCTGCTTTGAGTTTAGACTGTGCCGGAGTACTATCCCAAAAGCCTGTCAATTTTATTTCGGTGGAAACTAAATTGAAAATATGCTGAGTTAGGTTTACGTTTTGGGCAATTTCTTCATCGGTTAATTTTCTATTTTCAAATAGGTAATCTTTAAATGAATTGAAGAAAGGCATTTGTTTTTTGCGGTCTAAACCGTAGGTTTCTTCCTTTTCTCTGTTCTTAATTTTCTCCCTTAGTTTTTCTAACTCTTCATAGATTGCTTTCCAGTTGCCTTTGAAGTTTTCTAAAATCTCCTCCAAGGTCTTGGCAAACGAAGCAAACAATGCGGGGTCTTCATCTAAATTAATATCAATGTAATGCCTAATGGCGTGTTCTACTTCGGCTGCTTTTGTTTTTTCTCTTTTCTTTGCGTTTACCCCTTGTTGAAAGTTATCTGCCATAATTGAAATTGGTGCAACGGTTTGTTCTAAGCCTTTACTCTTCAAAAATTCATCTGCGATGCCTCTCAATTTTGGTGGAATATCCTTCATACTGAAACGACCATCTCTAAAGTGTCTGTGTGCTAATTCATTTATTTCAATAAAACTTTTCCAGTCAGTAAAAAATTTTAAGGCTTCTTTTTTTGGTAAAACATCATTAAAACAAGAAGTGAATTTTTTAAACAACTTGATATATTCAAATCGTATGTCTTCATCATAAAAAATATCATTGAACAAATCAGCATCCGAAAAATCTGTTAAGCCGTTCTTTTCAAGAAATTCCCAAATGTCCTTGTGTGCTTTTATAAGTTCATTTAGTTCTGCTTCATCGTTACTAATACATCCTAAAATGTCTTGTATTTCTTTTTTGGCATAAGTATCTAAAGCTCGTTTTAAATGATGCCCTACACCTACATAATCAACAATAAATCCTTTGTTTTTGCCTTCAGAGCCAATTCTGTTTACCCTTGCAATAGCTTGTAATAAATTGTGTTCTTTTATTACTCTATCTAAATACATTACTTGCTCAATAGGTGCATCAAAGCCAGTAAGCAACATATTGTTTACTATGATGATACCTACATTGCCATTAAGGGCTGTATCTTCTTCATCTGTTTTGCCAAATGGAAGTTTGAAACGCTTAATACTCTTTTTGTGATAATCACCATTGGTAAATGCCTTTATATGCAAAGCATCGTTATGACTGCCTGAAATAACTACTGCAACCTCAAGTTTTTTTAGCACATCTATTTTTACATCCATTATGGATTTGCTAATTTCCAATTCAGCAATTTTTTGCTTTAATGCTTCCTCAATAGCCACTTTATACCTTACTGCTGCTTCACGGCTATTGGCAACTATTTGAGCCTTAAAACCACCTGTAAATATTTGCTCTACATAGTGTGTTACCATATTTTTTGCCTTATCTCTAATGGTTTCAATGGCTTCTAAATAAGCATCACGAGTACCAAAGCCTAATATCTGTAAGCGTTCTGTTAGTTGATAATCGCTAAATACATCTTCAAACTTTTTATCCATTCCAGCTTTATCAGGAATTTCGGCATTGTGAGTAAAGCCTTCATATACTATTTCTAAAGTAACGCCATCATCTATTGCCTGCCGCATGGTGTATTTATCAATGTAATCTTTATATTTTTTTTCGGTTTTGCTTGTGGGTGTACCCGTAAAACCTATTGATGTGGCATTGGGTAAAGCTTTGTCTAAATTAGCTGCAAGTATTGAATATTGAGCACGATGGGCTTCATCGGTCATTACTAAAATATTGCTATTGGCATTTAATTCGGGAAATTGCGGCGAGCCTTCCAACTCTCCATTTTCTTGAAACTTATGAATCATCGCCATTACCATATCCGAGTTATCATTGCTCAATAATTCTTTCAAACTCTTACCGTCTGGCTTGGCTTTAGAGTTGATGTAGTTTGCGTTTTTGATGGTAAAACCGATGCTGTGCCCAGTTTCGGATAGCTGTTCTTCTAATTGTGTTCTATCGGTTACAAAAACTATTTTCCAAGACTGCAAAGCTGGCTTTAGCCGCATTTCTCTTACCAAAAACATCATTGTAAGCGACTTGCCCGAACCTTGTGTGTGCCAAATAATACCGCCACGCTCCAGTGGATTTCTACCCTCTATTAGCCTTTTAGCTGTTATTTTTACTGCTCTAAACTGTTGGTATCTGCCTACTACTTTTATTTTTTTGCCTTTATCGTCTATTTGAAAAACGGTAAATACCTGAATTATGTCTAATAGGTTTCTTAAATCCAACATACCTGCAACCATACGTTGCTGGTCGTTTGGGCTAGATGCACCGTGTTCCAAATCATTCAATGACCGAGGATAGGGGTCTGTCCAACGATAAAAGTGTTTTTCTATACCTGTGGTTATGGTGCCAAACTTGGCTTCGGTACGGCAGGTAGCAATGATAAACTGATTGTAAAAAAATAATTCTTTGTTGCCTTCGCCTGTGTCGCCTCGTTGTTCACTATACCGCATAAGCTGGTCTATGGCTTCGGCAATGGATTCTTTTACTTTTGATGATTTGGCTTCTATTACTACAACAGGCAAACCATTGACAAATAATACAAGGTCGGGTATTATGTGGTGGTCTGTGCCGGTTACTCTTACTTTGAATTGCGAAATAGCTGTAAAAATATTGTTCTCAATGTTTTCAAAATCAATGAACCGCACCGTCGGGCTGAGTTCCCCTGTTTGCTCATTGGTAGCCACTCTTGTGCCTTCTAACAGATAAGTTAGCACTTGCTGGTTGTTTTCTATCAGGCTGATTTTCTGGAAAGTAGTCATCTTCCTAACCACTTCGTCCACTTGCACATCTGTTAAAAATGGATTGATTGTCATTAATGACTGGCGAAGTTTGGGCTGCAAAACCACTTCTGCAAACGAAGTACGAAAACTCTGGTCGGGTGTTTGTTGCATGGGCAGTTCCAACACTTGATTGCTGCCTTTGTTCCAGCCTAAACCTTTTAACTGCTCAATGAACGGTTGTTCAACGTGGCTTTTTTCATCTAATTTAAGCGATGAACCTAAATTACCCGTGGTTTTATCGTTGCTCTTTATCATTGGTTAGTTTTGCTATTGTCTAATTTTTCGATTTCCTTTTTTACTTCATCTATCAATTGCTGCTCAGTAGGTAAATAGAGTTGGTATTTACTGGCTATAATATTTTTATTGTTTTCAGGTAATGTAATTTTAACTACTGCATCGTTTTTATCGGTGCAAAGCAAAATGCCAATAGCATTGTTTTCAAAATCTTGTTTTTCAAACCTATCGTAATAATTTACATACATCTGCAATTGCCCAATGTTTTGATGGGTTAATTTGGTGGTTTTTATTTCAATAATTACAAAGCATTGCAACAAGCGATTATAAAAAACCAAGTCTATAAAAAATTCATCGCCTTCAATATATATGCGTTTTTGCCTCGCTACAAACGAAAAACCATTGCCCAATTCTAAAATAAAATCCTGTAAATGGGTAATGATGGCGGTTTCTAAATCTTTTTCGTAGTACGCTGTTTCTCTGCGTAAGCCCAAAAATTCCAATACCATTGGGTCTTTAATAATTTCTTTAGCATCCGTAGGTAGTTTTTCTTCACGGGCTACTGCCAACACACTTTGCACATCATTGCTCAATAATAAGCGTTCAAATAATTGGCTATTTACTTGGCGTTCCAGTTGCCTTGCTGTCCAGTTGTTTTTCTCTGTCTCGGCTATGTAAAAGTCTTTTTTATCTTGACTGTCGATACTTAACAATGTTTTGTAGTGTGACCAACTGAATTGTGTCCGCAGTGCGGACACAATTGGAAACCCTTTATAAAACTGTCTATACCAGTTTAATTGACGGTAAGAAAAGCCACTGCCAAACTGTGGTTGCAAGCTTTCTGCTAAGGATTTTATTAAAAAAGAACCATAATCGGCACGGTTTTTCCCTTGCTGCTCCTCTTCAAATATTACTTTGCCAATTTGCCAGTACATCAATACCCTTTCCGTATCTACGGCACGGATAGCCTTTGCTTGTGCATTGGCTATGATGGCTTGTATTTGCTGTATAAGGTCTTTTTTTATTTGCATCATTCCGTTTCTTTTATTAATGTACTTACCCGCACCCTCCCACTCAATAAATCTTGCATCAAACCAGTTTTGAGGGATTGAAGTTTGGCGAGTTGTATATGCTCTGCTGAAAATAATTCCTCTATCTTTTTCAACTTTTCAGTTATTCTTTCCCTTTCTTTTGGTTTTGGTGCTAGTACATTCAAATCTCTAATTTTCTCCATACCAAATGCAGGTTGTGAAGTAGAATGAATGGCAAGGCTTACTTGATTACTTATATAGTCAGAAACTAAAGTCCAATAAATAAAATCAGGACATTCAATTGGCTTAATAAGAATAACGTTTGCACTTAGAGTGAAATGCCGCTTATTAAAATCAGGCAATATTTTGGGCTTACCGATTGTACCTATTTTACCAAATATCAAATCGCCTAACTCGATTGTAAATGAATTTCTTTGTTTTTCTAAAACATTAAACCCTACTTTTCTACAATTCTTTATATCAATTTCTCCATTACTTATAAAGTCACTAATTCCAACATAAGGCACACCATCAATAAAGGCAGGTGGCGTTCTGTGGTCGGGTTGAGGGTCAATAGCTAAAATTAAATCTCCCATTTTTTTAACTTCCCACTCCACTGGAATCCTCCCAAGCGGGCTATCTTTAAATTCGTGGGTTTGTTCGCTTCTAATATTCCCGTTTTCATCAATGCCTTTGGTAAGCAAGTCTTGCATTAAGCCTGTTTTTATACGGCTGTATTTGGCTATTAAGGCTTGGGTGTTGGCTATGGCTTCATCGCATTTAGAAAGTATGTTGGCTATGGTGGTTTGCTCGGTGGTGGATTTTGGTAAAGTAAAAAAATGCTTTTTAAAGTCCTTTTTTTGCAAATGCTTTAAACCACTTCCTTGAAAATAATTTGTATTGATGTAATACAACTGGTCAAGGAGTTTGAAATATAAAAATTGGGTACTAATATTTTCTTTGCCTACAATTACATAGGTATCTGTTGAGTAGGCAACATTACCTATATAAAACTTTACATTAGCAATACCACCAGTAGCCAAAAAAATATTTTCGCCATCCGTCTGTATTTCGTTATGCTCCAAAACAGCATCACCACTTGTGTAAAATGGTATGCCTCCGTAATTAGTAGCATCAGATACTTTAAACTTAGACTTTCTTTTTTCTAAGTACAAAGTCCCTAACTCTTTACCTTCCCACCCCTCAGGAATTTGTATTTGATTTTCTTCCATTATCCTAAATAATTTAATTGGGTTAAAAAATCGTTGAGTTTTTTATCATTAACCATTATTGTCAATATTTAAAGGTTCATTTTTAAGCCATTCTTGCAGTTGTTTTTCGGTAGGCAAATACAATTGATATTTGCTTGCAAAAAGGTTGTTATTGTCGTTCAGTACCGAGTATTTGGCTACTACATTATCGGTATCGGCACAAAGCAAAATGCCTATGGTGGGGTTGTCAGTATCGGTTTTTTCGAGGTCGTCATACATCCGTACATACATATCCAGCTGCCCTACATCTTGGTGGGTAAGTTTAGCGTTTTTAATATCTATAACTACAAAACATTTAAGTAGATAGTTGTAAAACACCAAGTCAATATAGAAATCGGAAGTTTCGGTTCTAATTAATTTTTGCTGTGCCACAAAAGCAAATCCTTTACCTAATTCTAATAAAAACTGTTTTAAATGCTTTATGATGGCATTCTCAATGTCTTTTTCTTTATGTGTTATGCTACTGGATAAGTTTAAAAACTCCAACACATAAGGGTCTTTAATAAAATAGCTATTTGTATTATTTACCTCTTTGCTATTGGTTAATTGCTTTGTTTTATTGGCTATAATTCGTTGAAAATATTGAGTACTAATATTTCGGTCTAATTTTCGGGTACTCCAGTGTTGGGTAATGCTTTCTGTTATATAATATTGCCTTGCCGTTTCGTCTTCTATCCTTATTATCAATCGGTAGTGCGTCCAAGTCAATTCGGGACGCAGTGCGTCCCGAATTGGAAAGCAATTATAAAATTGGCGAATTCGCCTTAGTTCTCTTTCATCAAATCCTTTTCCAAAATCGAGCGTTAATTTTTGTGCTAATTCTTTCAATAAAAAATTGCCATATTCTGCTCTTTTTTCACCTTTTTGTTCCTCCTCAACAATAATTTTGCCTATTTGCCAATAAGCAAAAATCATTTGTGCATTTATATATGAATAGGTGTTATTACGAGCTTGCAACAACACTTCTTTTACATTTTGGTATATACTTTCTCTAATCTCCATTAATTCAAATATTTTAATTGGGTTAAAAAATCATTGAGTTCATTCATCGTTTTATTTCGGCTTTGTTCTATGCTCTGTGCAGAAGTAAAGTATTTATCAAACAAGTTTTCGTAGGCACTTATTAACGTTCTTTTTTCGGCATTTAAGTAGCGTTGCAGTTGGTTGTTTATAATATCAAAATGCTTTTTGAGTATCAACATTTGGGTTTGTTCGGTGGTAATAATGCCGCCAATATCTGCAAACAAGGCATCAATTTTGTTTAGTTTGGTTTGGATAATGGTTTTGTCTTTAATCAGGGCATTATAAGTCTTGGCTATTGCAGTTACGTCTGCAATGGTCTGAGTCACTGATTTAGCTGTTGTTTTTGATTTTACAGATTTATCTAATGCTTTCAGTGTTTTTTGGGTTTGTTGGATAGAAAAAGCCGTCATTTCCAGATCAAACTCCTCGTTTATTTCTTCTACGGCGTCTTTCAGTTTGTCTATTTCAGTATTAGCTGTTAGCAATAGTTTTTTGCTTTCGGCTTTTTCATCATCTGTACCATAGCGTTTTAGAATCAGTTTTAGCTCCAGTTCGGCTTGTTTGGCTTTTAGTGTAGCCTTTAGTTCTTTAATTGCTGTTTCCGTATCTAATATTTTCTTTTCGACTTCCTGATAGGGTTTAGCTTTTTCGGGCTTCTTTTTTTCATCTAATAATCTTTTAATTTCTTTAGCTAAATCAGTTTTTACTTTAGCTGTTGGTATGGTAGTTTCTTCTTCTTTTGGTATTAATTCTAAAAGATTTATTGCTTCTTCAATGGCTTCATCAAATATTGTTTCTTTTTCGGATTGTGCTATTTCCGTTGTCTCAATTTCTGTCATTTCTTTTTGGAAAAACTCGGCTATCAAATAATCATCGGGAATCAGACCAGAATCCCAGCCATTTTGCATAATAGTTTTGAGGTCGTACTTGATATTATCCCACCAGTTTACAAACACACCTGCTACCTGAAACTTATCTAATACGCCAATGGGTACAAATTTTTCTTTAATGGTATCTAACAACTCCTTACGCACTTTGGGTATTTTATCGCCACCTAATGAGATATAATTCACTATCCCCTCGCTTGCTGTATTAGCTTGCACCGGTTCTATTACTGGTGCTAATTTTGAAAAATCTTCTTTGGCAATTTGCCACCAGTCGGCAAGGTTTAAGCCTAAATGCAATAATGTTTCCTTTACGTTTTTATCATCATCAATATTGGCTTTGATGGCTGCTTTTTCAGTAATGGCAAATTCTTTAAAGGCTTCGTTTTTATCCTTAAAAAGTTGGTTGCCGTTGTATTTGAATTTGAGGCATTGGGTAGTTTGTACGGCTTTTATTTCTGCCACAGGAATACCACCCACCAAATGAGCTTTTACATTTTCGGGTTCAGGCTCTGGGGTATTATCTACATAACGCCTGATGTTTAGTGTGTAATCATTTGCTTCAATGTTGGCTATATCAACCAACTTGGCATACTTGGCTTCTTCTATTTTATTGGTAAAAACGTAGTCTATTTTTTCAATGTCTTCTGGTCGTAGGGTATTTTGTTTTTTGCCTTCGGCAAAGTCTTTATCAGCATTAATAAAAAACACTTTATTCTTTAATTCATCGGGCTTGTTTTTATTCAGTACAATAATACAAGCAGGAATACCAGTGCCATAAAATAATTGAGGAGGCAAACTAATCACACCTTCAATTACATCGGCTTTTAACATACCTTCCCTAATGTCTTTTTCTTTACCTCCTCTAAACAATACCCCGTGAGGCATTACGACTACAACCTTGCCCTTTTTATCGCAGCTTGCCAACATGTGCTGCACAAACATTAAATCGGCTTTCTTGCCATCTTCGGGAGCAAAGCCATAAGGGAAACGTTCCTTGTGTTTCATTGTAGCCAAACCATAGTTTTGAGAAAATGGAGGATTGGCAATTACTCTATCAAACTGAATAAGCTGTCCGTTTTTTTCGTTTAATGGTTCATCTAATGTATCGCCATACTCAATAGTATATTTGGTAATGTTGTGCAAAATAATGTTCATTTTACAAATGGCAACTACCGTAGGGTCATTCTCCTGACCAAACAATTGAAGATTGTTTGCATTTTGTCCTTGTTCTTCTACATACTGATGTGACTGTATGAGCATACCACCACTGCCAGCAGTAGGGTCATAAATACTCATTCCTTCCTGTGGCTTTATTAATTGCACTAAAAGCCGCACTACTTGATTTGGTGTATAGAATTGCCCTCCTTTTTTACCGCTTTCATCGGCAAAATGCTTTAGCAAATACTCGTAAGCTGCACCCAACAAATCAGGAAACTCAAAATTTTCATTGATCAAATCGGGAAACTCATTGAAATGGTCTATCATTTTCTTTAGGTCGGCATTTTTTACAATAGCCTTTCCATCTACTTCCTTATTAAAGTTTATCCTGCCCTTAAAAATTCCTGAAAGTGTATCGGGGTTTGCCTCTTCGATGGCATCTAAAGCTTTATTCAGCATTTGCCCAATATTATTTTGCAAGTGTTTTATGGGCGGCTGTTGCACACCATTTTCATCTGTAAATTCTTCATTCCATCTTGCTCTTTTTGGAACAAAAAAAGTTTCACCGTAAGTGATTTTATCTTCTAAGATTTCTGCCAAGACTGCTCCATCTAAATCTTTATAATCCTTCTTTTTAAACTGCTCCCTTTTTTGGTCAAACACATCACTCATTCTTTTCAGAAACAACATTCCAAAAATGAACTCTTTATATTCTGACGCATCCATTTTGCCACGCAGAATATCCGCTGCCTTCATCAGGAAACTTTCTAATTGCGATAGTTTGATTTTATTATCTTTCATTTGTTAATATTTGTGATAAATTATTTGAGAATAAAGAAAAACAAAAAACTCAAATTTCCCAAATAAATCGAACCAATGAATAAGGAATGAAGAAAAAATAAGATACTTAATTTTTCCAATCAATTCAATCAATAACAAGGCATTTTTGAGGCGCAACGCAGGGCGTTGTAACGAAAAATAATGCAGTGATTGGCTGTAATTGAGCAGAAAAAATAAGTAGTTTATTTTAGACGCGTTCTTAAGACAGTGATTGATTGTGATTTTACAAAAAAAATGGGTAATTTATTTCAGATGCGTTCCTAAATACTATTCGTAAAAGTAAGTATTTTTTAGAAAATAAAAAAGACCGTCCGCTCCAAATCTGGAACGGACGGTCTTTCTACTGTTACCAACAAAGACAAACCGAAGTTGCCGACACCTCAAAGGTGTCGGTAACTCGTGAATCAACGATAATTTCTTATCCTACTTTCCGTGACAGTTTTTGTAGTTCTTTCCGCTTCCGCACGGGCAGGGCGAGTTCCGACTGATTTTTTGTTCCGCTTGCTGCGCCATCATGGGTTGCTGCGAAAGGCGTTGCTGCGCTCCGCCTGCATTTTCGTATTCCGCTTGTCGGTTGGTTTGTATTTTTGGTGCGCGCAGTTGCTGGCGTTGCTGTTGGCGGGCGAGATTTTGTTGCTGCTGCGCAATATTTTCTTCGCTTTCCATCGGCAGGCTGCCTTTCAGTAAGTACGAAACTACTCTCGAATTGACGCGGTGGATAAAATCTTCAAACAAGCGATATGCCTCCAATTTGTAGATGACCAAAGGGTCTTTTTGCTCGAAAGATGCGGCTTGGACGGACTCTTTGAGGTCGTCCATATCCCGAAGATGCTCTTTCCAGAGGTCATCGATGAGGGCGAGGGTTACGGTTTTTTCAATATCTCTGATGATGGATTTTCCTTCGGTCTTGGAAGCGTCCGCCAGCTCCGCCGTGATGGGCAACATTCGGCTGACACCGTCCGTGAATTGGATTGCCAAGCGGCGATAGATGTGACCTTCTCTTTCATAGACATTCTTGGCGATTGGGTACAATACCTCACGAATTTTACTGCATTTGTGTCCATACACCAAAAAAACTTTGTCCTGATACTCGCGGATAACGGTCGCCTCGGGGCTGCGCTGGAAAGCGGTCGCGTCCATTTCGGGGTCAATCCCAAAGTTGGTCAGCGATGCCATTCGGAACCCGTTGTAGTCTTTGGAGGGATGAAAATTGGCTACCAAATTCTCGGCTACCGAGTGAAACATTGCGTCCAAATCTACGACCAAACGCTCGCCCGTCAGTGCATTGTTGCGTTTTTTGTAAATGGCTTCGCGCTGAATATTCATCACGTCATCGTACTCCAACAAGCGTTTGCGAGTGCCGAAGTTGTTTTCTTCTACTTTCTTTTGCGCCCGCTCGATGGATTTTGTGACCATCGAATGTTGGATAACCTCGCCGTCCTTGTGTCCCATTCTGTCCATCAAGCCTGCGATTCTGTCCGAGTTGAACAGTCGCATGAGCGGGTCTTCGAGCGAAACAAAAAACTGGGAAGTTCCAGGGTCGCCTTGCCGCCCTGCTCTACCGCGCAACTGCCTATCTACGCGCCGACTTTCGTGGCGTTCTGTACCGATTATCGCCAAGCCGCCAGATGCTTTTACGCCTTCGCCGAGCTTGATGTCCGTCCCACGTCCCGCCATGTTGGTCGCTATCGTGACGTGACCTGCTACGCCCGCCTCTGCGACTATTTCCGCCTCGCGCTGATGCTGTTTGGCGTTCAAAACATTGTGTTTTACGCCACGAAGTTGGAGCATACGGCTCAACTTTTCGGACACATCTACCGAAGTCGTGCCGACCAAAACGGGACGACCAGCTTCGCTGAGGCGATTGATTTCGTCAATGACGGCGTTGGTTTTCTCCCGATTGGTCTTGAAAACCATATCCTCCATATCCATTCGAGTCATGTCGCGATTGGTGGGGATAGTCACCACGTCGAGCTTGTAGATTTCCCAAAATTCGCCCGCTTCTGTTTCGGCAGTTCCCGTCATTCCACAAAGTTTGTGGTACATTCGGAAGTAATTTTGTAGCGTCACTGTGGCGTAGGTCTGGGTTATTTCGCCGATTTTTACGTTTTCTTTTGCTTCTATAGCTTGGTGCAAGCCGTCGGAGTAGCGTCTGCCCTCCATCATACGTCCAGTTTGCTCATCTACGATTTTTACTTCGCCTTCTATGACCACATATTCCTCGTCTTTCTCAAAAAGCGTGTAGGCTTTCAGCAACTGGCTGACTGCGTGCAGGCGTTTGGACTTCACCGAAAATTCTTGGGCTACTTTGATTTTGGCTTCTTCTTTCTCCAAATCGGTCGCTGGGCTGCGGTCAATGTCAATAATGCGCTCTGCAACGTTGGGAAGTATAAAAAATTCCTTGTCGTCGCTGCCTTTTGCGAGATATTCTGCGCCTTTTTCGGTCAGCTCGACCTGTCTGTTTTTTTCGTCAATCGTAAAATACAATCCAGCATCTACTTTGTGCATATTTTTGGATTGCTCTTGCATATAAAAATTTTCGGTCTTTTGGAGGGCAACTTTCACGCCGTCCTCACTCAAAAACTTTATCAACGGGCGGTATTTGGGCATTGCGCGGTGCGCACGAAGCAAGAACATTCCGCCCTCACCTTCATTGTTGCCAGTAATATTGTCTTGAAATAATTTTTTTGCTTGTGCCAAAAATTCGGTCGCCAACTTGCGCTGCACCGCCATCAAATTTTCTACCGCAGGCTTGAACTCTTGGTATTCGCGGTCTTCTGCGTCGCCGACTATCGGACCCGAGATGATGAGCGGAGTCCGCGCATCGTCAATCAGGACAGAATCCACCTCATCTACCATCGCAAAGTGGTGTTTGCGCTGGACGAGTTCTTCGGGCGATGTCACCATGTTGTCGCGGAGATAATCAAATCCAAATTCGTTGTTCGTTCCGTAGGTGATATCGGCGGCGTAGGCGCGGCGACGCTCTTCGGAGTTCGGGCGGTGCTTATCGATGCAGTCCACCGTCAGAAATAAAAACTCGAAAAGCGGACCGTTCCACTCGGAGTCACGGCGCGCCAAATAGTCGTTGACCGTGATGACGTGAACGCCCTGTCCTGTAAGTCCGTTGAGGTAAGACGGCAGCGTAGAAACGAGCGTTTTGCCCTCGCCCGTAGCCATTTCTGCGATTTTTCCTTCGTTGAGTGCCATGCCGCCTATCATCTGCACGTCGTAATGCACCATGTCCCATTTGACTTGTCCGCCCGCAGCCGTCCATTGGTTGTGCCAAATCGCCTGCTCGCCCTCTATTCGGACGTAGTCTTTTTTGGCAGCAATCGCCCTATCGTGGTCGGTAGCGGTGACGGCGATGCTTGGGTTTTGTTGAAAACGGCGACTGGTTTCGCGCACGACGGCGAAGGCAGTGGGCAGCAACTCTTTCAGCACCACTTCGAGCTGGGTGTCGCGTTCTTTTTTGAGTTCATCGATTTCCTTGAAGTAGTCTTCTTTGCGGTGAATGTCTTGCTCTTCGGCTACTTTTTCGGCTAAATTTTGGAGGTCGGCATCAATATTTTCGAGAAATTCGGCGATTCGGCGGCGAAACTCATACGTCATCTGGCGCAAGTCATCGTGGCTGAGTTGCTTCAAATCCTCTCCGATAGCGGTGATTTCATGGACGGTAGGCGTGTAGGCTTTTACGTCTTTGTCTTGTTTGGTGCCGAATATTTTTTTTAGAAAATTGAACATTTTTACTGTTGGTAAACGGGTACTTTTTTTTTAATAAATAGAAATGCAAAGATAACTACTTTTTATCAAATTTTGCAGCGCAGATATTTAGGTGCATTTATTGTTCCAAAACAAAAAAATATCTATTTTTTGACATTTTGTCAGGCAGAATGAAAAAATTATAAATTCTTTGGAATGAAGAAAAAATAAAGTACTCAATTTTTTCCAATCAATTCAAACAATAACAAGGCATTTTTGAGGCGCAACGCAGGGCGTTGAAACGAAAAAATAACGCAGTGATTGGTTGTAATTGAGCAGAAAGAATAAGTAGTTTACTTTAGACACGTTCCTTTTGGATTAGAAATAACATTTCTTCAAATATAACTTTAAATTCTTCCCAATCGCATCTGATTTTAGAGCGTTTTTTTAGCAAATTCTGAAAACTATTTCGGGCGAGAAGTGTTATTCGTTGCGTTTGTGTTTTTTTCTTTCGCACAAACGCATAATTTTACCAGCTCAAAGAGCATAAATACAGCAAATGGCGACTGTCCAATCATTTATATTCAATCCGTTTTCGGA
>JAYWGG010000355.1:0-3530 GCA_043778415.1 Saprospiraceae bacterium | reverse complement strand
TGCAAGGAAAAGGCGGCTCAATGCACTTTTTCTCACGCCAGCACAGATATTTTGGCGGTAACGGAATCGTGGGAGCGCAAATTCCAATCGGCACAGGCATCGCTTTTGCTGAAAAATATCGCGGTACCGATTTGCTTTGTGTGACTATGTTTGGCGACGGCGCGGCACGTCAAGGTGCGCTATATGAGGCATTTAATATGGCGATGACTTGGAAACTTCCCGTCCTTTATATTTGCGAAAACAACGGCTACGCGATGGGAACTTCGGTAGAAAGAACGAGCAATGTGACCGACCTTTACAAGCTCGGCGCGTCGTTTGAGATGCCGAGCGAGCAGATTGACGGCATGAATCCAGAGTCTGTGCATGAGGGTTTGGCGCGTGCAGCAGCGCACATTCGCGCTGGCAAAGGTCCATATTATTTGGAGATAAAAACCTATCGCTATCGCGGTCACTCGAAGTCAGATGCGGCTTCTTATCGCAGCAAGGAGGAAGTGGAAGCGTACCGCCAAATAGACCCTGTGAAGACATTGCCGTTGCGAATAGTGAATCAAAAAATCGCTACGCAAGCCGAAATCGATGCTATCAAAGTCCGCATAGAAGCCGAAATCGCAGACGCGATTGACTTCGCCAAAACATCGGCATACCCCGACGGCGCACTCCTTTTTGAGAACAATTATGTAGAAGAAAACTATCCATTTATGAAAGATTAATGGGTGTGAGGTGGGCTTTTTGTGGGGAGTTGGGTTGCTCTCGGAATACAGAAATTAACTTGGATTGGCTATAAAACCATTTTTGAAACAGTGAAATAACGACACAAATTTTAGTTTTTGTGTCGTTATTTTTGTGTAAACTTGTAACTGAAAACTTGTAATTCTTACTATATTTTGCAGTAAAAAAAATAATTTTTTAAGATATTTGTGTAGCCCCAAAAAATAGAGTATTTTTGCAAAACGATGCGGATTAGTGTGCTTTGTGATTTAATATTTTAAGATTATTTGGGAAATTATGGCAAAATTTTTGACAACGACAGCGACTTCATTTCATATTGAAAATATTATTATTGAGTCCCAAAAGTCAATAACGTTAGTAGCACCATTTTTGAAATTGACTCCTATTTTAATTGATAGATTAAAAGACGCTGAAAAACAAAATATTACGATTACAATCATTTACGGTAAAAATGACCTTATTGAAGACCAAAAAAGAATTTTGTATAAGTTTGAAAATATTGAAATATACTTTTGTCAAAACCTTCATGCTAAATGTTATTATAATGAGAAGAGTTTAGTTATCACGTCTATGAATTTATATGAGTTCTCTGAAAGAAATAATAGAGAAATGGGAATATTGATTGATAAAAATTTAGACAGTGAGATTTATTTAGACACTTTAAAAGAAATTCAATCCATCAAAAATTCATCTAAATTAGAAAAAAAAATAATTGCAAATCACAAAGAAACTGTTGTACCGACTGTAAATAAGGAAACTGTAATTGCGACTGTTCATAAGGAAACTACGGTTTTGAATGTCGATGAAAGTTATAATGAATTGGAGAATTTTCACTTGCCTCTTTTGCATAAAAGACTAAAAATTAAGTTTCCTAAAATTGATATATTGCTTGAAAAAGAAATCACAATTTTAGACTTTCCGCTCAAGGGAATAGATACTAATATTAGTCGTACGATTGATTTTAGATTTAATGACAAAAATTTATTCGATAACTTTAAATATGCGTATGGTAGATGGTTGGGCGACTCTCCAACCGAAACAAGATTTTATTGGAATCATTATAGATTAAGCGTTTACCCGCCAAGTAATTTTGAAATCAGTTTGGATCCTGTTGGTCGAAATAAGAAAGTTGAACATTCTTTGGAAGTAATTAATAAAGTGTACGAGATGTGTACTAAAAGTACCAGCACTAACTCATTCGCAAGAAGTAGATGGAATAACAATCGGTATTAGCTCGAACTGGACTTGTATTGCAAGACATTGACAATGAAATTGGTATTCTTGTATTTTTCAATTTTCATCTGCGATTATGAGCAGTCGGAACTTAAATTCACTCACTTCGCAAAGCCATTAACCGTTGGGCATAAGTTTGAAAAATCTCACAAATAGTGCATTCTAACTAATAAAGTTTCAACTTTGCCAAAAGGTCAAGTGAAACATCTAAAATACAATTATCGTTCGGAAAGTACGTTACATTTCTATGAGTTCGTTAGTGAAGGACCAAAAGGGTTAATAAAGAAGGTGGTAATTTATACAGAAACTACAATCGAAAATGTGTATAATTTAGGCTTTGGAGATTATGATGAAAGCACAAATGGAATTAATGATTTGAGCGTAACAAATAATGGGGACAGTCTAAAAATTTTAGCAACTGTTGCTTCGACAGTTTATGCTTTTACTGAAAAATATCCAAATGCTTGGATTTTAGCAACAGGAAGCACAGCAGTTCGGACAAGGCTTTATAGAATGGGAATAACAAACAATTTAGCAGAAATAGAAACAGATTTTATAGTTTTAGGATACACTAAAAATGAAGAATGGGAAAAGTTTTTGGTTGGTGAAGACTATGAAGCATTTTTATTTACAAAAAAAGAAAATAAAAATTAGTTTATGACAGTTGAACAAACTATCGAAAAATTGAACAAATCTAAAGTTCCAATTATTGTAATTGACAAGAAACTTGAGCGTTTTAAAGGACAAAATTTGTTTCCTGAAAAATTGAAAAGAGCTAACGAAATATTAGCCAAAACTGGATTACCAAAACTAACCGACCGGTAGAAAATCTACCTATAGCTTTGTGTTTCTGTAAAGCGGCAAATTTTAATACAATGGGTATTAGCTCGAACTGGACTTGCCTCGTCAAACATTGCTTTTGTTCATAAGCAATCTGACATTTTAGTTCTTATAATTCTGCTTGATTACCTTATGACGCAATTTAAATCTCCGTTGTCTTTCGTCAGCAATTTTTTAGCAAATGCTATGTATCTGATTGTGAAGCAGTATTCTTGTTGGGGTTATCATAAATTTTAATGCTAAAAATGGTTTTCAATAAGAGAATAGCGGGTTTTGTAGTATTGAGTTTTGCCTGTTTGATTTGGGTAACAATGCCCATTTTAGGTTTTTTAAATCTTTCCAGCAGACAATTAGCAATTTATTTGCCGATACTTATCGTCTTGGGAGAGCTATTATTTTTGATAGCTATTGCACTTTTGGGTAAAGAATATTGGACAAAAATAAAGGACTTTACGAAGTCCCAATGGCAAGAATTAAAAAAGTACATCAATAAATTTGTCTAACACTCGAACTATATTTCATCGGTGGCGATAGAAAAAAGAAGTTTGTAGTTATTTCCTCCCCCATTTCGTCACCTAAAATTTAAAATTATTCGTTCTCTGTCTTCATTTTCTTTGTCGTTTTTATGGTATAATTCTACGAAAATAATTTTTTGTTCATCGGGAAAGTGAGCATATATCAATCTCAAACCCGAATTTACGCCTCTGCCTTTTAGACTATCGCAAGCA
>JAYWGG010000354.1:0-3540 GCA_043778415.1 Saprospiraceae bacterium | reverse complement strand
TAATAAAATCTGGCGAACACAAAACACAGAAATTTATAAAAAAAATGATAACAGGAAAAGAACTTATTGAACTTGGGTACAGACCTTCCAAATGGTTTAGAGATGCGATTGATTTTGCGAATGAAAATAATTTGAGTGGAGAAAGTCTAATCGAATACCTGAAAGCAGCAAGCCCAACGGTCATCGAACCTCACGAAGAGCCAGTTGCTTTTTTTGAGAATATAAAAGCGAGCAGCGAGGAGGAAATCGCGAATGTCAAAGACGTACTCGCTACGATGGGGGGACTGATGAAAACGCCAACTTTGGTAGGCGGCGCGGTGATGCCCGATGCCTGCCCGACGGGCGAAGGTCGAATGCCTGTCGGAGGCATTGCCGTAGCTAAAAATGCGATTCACCCAGCGATGCACAGTGCGGATATTTGTTGCTCGGTGATGATGACCAATTTTGGGCTGCTCGACCCAAAGAAAGTTTTGGATATGGCACATTCTGTGACGCATTTTG
Organism: Saprospiraceae bacterium; assembly: GCA_043778415.1. Lineage (GTDB taxonomy): Bacteria > Bacteroidota > Bacteroidia > Chitinophagales > Saprospiraceae > JAYUHK01. Next base: position 3,039 of record JAYWGG010000354.1, on the reverse strand, counting down.
GCGGCGGCGGACGAGCCGAATATTCGGAGTTGCCCAAAGAATTGGTCGAAAAACTGATGCAAAATAAATTTCTCAACTCTGAACGAAGTATGACATTTGCCAAAACACACTTGGCGACGCAAGGCGACGGCAACCACTTTTTATTCGTCGGAAAATCAAAAAATACAGGCGAAACGATAATGGTGACCCACCACGGCAGTCGTGGTCTGGGCGCAAACTTGTTCGTGCAAGGAATGAAAATCGCAGAGTTTTTTAGAAAAGAAATTTCGCCTCGGACGGCAGAAAAAAACGCGTGGATACCCTACGACACGGACGAGGGAAAATCCTATTGGGAGGCACTCCAACTCATTCGAGAATGGACAAAACTCAACCACTCGACGATTCACGACGCAACCGTCCAGAAACTAAAAAACAACCCGACGGATAGATTTTGGAACGAACACAATTTTGTTTTCAAGGACAACGATTTATTTTACCACGCCAAAGGCGCAACGCCGTTGGACGACAAGTTCGTGCCAGACAGCAAGGACGGGCTGCGCCTGATTCCTTTGAATATGAGCGAACCTGTGTTGATAGTGAGAGGAAAAACTACCGAAAATAATCTGGGTTTTGCACCGCACGGCGCGGGGCGAAACATCAGTCGGACGAGCCACAAACGAAACAATGCCCACAAGACAATCCAGCAATTATTTGAAGAAGAAACAAAGGGACTCGACATTCGTTTTTTCTCCAAACACATTGATATTTCCGAACTGCCGAGTGCCTACAAAAATGCCAGCTCCGTCAAGCAGCAGATGCAAGAGTTTGGGCTTGGCGAGGTGGTAGATGAAATCTTGCCCTATGGCTGCATTATGGCAGGCGATTGGGAGATTGATGCGCCTTGGAAACAAAAATTTAAGAATAAAAAAAAGGCGTAAGGAATGAAGAGAAAATAAGGTACTGAATATTGTGACCCAAAAGACAAGTCAGAATACATTAACTTATTTTGGACGCGTTCCTAATGAATGTAGAGAAAAAGTAAAAATACGGAACTGTAATATTTGCGCCTTCAAATTTTCGGTCTTCGGCAGTCCTAACTCAAATGACTTCCCAACCGATGAACTAAAACTTTCATATTTGCGTTATCCATTATGGTTTTGTTGCTCTTAAATGTTTAGCAGCAAACAGTATAGAACATTAAATAATTAATTAAACTTTTTTAAAAAAATGAAGAGTAGAGTTTCAATACCCAATTTAGTAATCGCAGCAACCGTCGCTTTCGCACTTGCTTCTTGCGCCAAACACGCCAATCACGGCGGTGCCACTATATTGAATATCAATTATTCAGCGGCTTACGTCGTGAATGGGACTTCAAATAATCTTTCCGTGATAAGACTTTCAAACAATACGATTAGTGACATAATCACTCTGAACGGAGCTACTTATCCGCACCACATCTCTATCAATCCCGCAAAAACCAAATTGGCGGTCGCAATTACTTCCACCGATTTGAGCGGCGGACACGCAGGGCACGGCGGAGCTACGAGCGGACTGAAAGTACTAATTATTGACGCAACCACAGGAGCGATAGATAAAGAAATTGCACTGGCAAAATTACCACACAATGCAATTTTTAACAGCTCGGGAACGGAACTTTGGCTGGGGCAAATGGACACCGTCCAAAGTCAGGTTTTGGTCTATAAAACAAGCGACTGGACGCTCCAGAATACCATCAATGTCGGTAAAGGACTTTCAGAAGTGACGTTCTCAAACGACGGCACGATGGCATTCGCCTGCAATACTATGAGCAAAACAGTCACAATGATAGATGCAAATTCTAAAGGAATCATGGCGACTATTCCCGTCGGCGCAGACCCTGTCGGAGCTTGGCCCGCCGCCAATGGCAAAATGTATGTGGACAACGAAAGCGGGCAGTCAGTTTCCGAAATCAGTGTTTCGGGTGCCAATGTCGTATCGACTTTCAACCTTGGCTTCAAACCCGGTTATGTCGCATACAGCACTCATCACAACGAAATCTGGGTGACAGATGCCACCAATGGAGGAGTAGTATTTTTTGAGAATATAAATGGCGTTTGGACGTATGCGGGAAATATCCCGACTGGAGCCGACGCGCACGCTGTCGCATTCAGCAGCAACGGAGAAAAAGCATACGTCACCAACCAAGGTGCAAGCACCGTAACCGTGATTGATGTAGTCAATCACGCAAAACTTCAAACCGTTATTGTCGGGTCAAAGCCCAACGGAATAGCTCTCAAAAACTAACAATAAAGAAACGGTGTAGCTTTTTTGAGCTACACCGTTTTTTTTCTAAAAAAAACAATGACACACACCTACAGTCTTACTGGAATGACTTGCGGAAGCTGCGAAGCCAAAGTAAAATCGGCTCTGCTCGCAGTAGAAGATATTATAAAAGTGGAGGTTTCGAAAGAAACAAACTCGGCGACCATCTCGATGGGCAAGCACATCGCACTGTCGGATTTGCAGACGGCAATCGGCGGAGTGGGGAGCAAGTACCAAATCGCTGCCACCAATCACAGCGAAACGGCGGAGCAAGCAAAGTCTTGGTTGGAAACTTATAAGCCAATTTTGTTGATTTTTGGATACATCACAGCCGTGACGCTATTGGTGCAATCCAAAAACCAAACTTTTGACTTCATGGAGGCTATGCGGCATTTTATGGCGGGCTTCTTTTTGGTATTTTCGTTTTTCAAATTGCTCAATCTCAAAGGCTTTGCCGACAGCTATGTGATGTATGACATTTTGGCAAAAAAAATTCCTGCTTGGGCTTACGTCTATGTTTTCGTTGAGTTGGGTTTGGGCGTTGCCAATCTCGTTAATTTTGCGCCATTCGCTACCAATCTCACTACTTTGTTGGTGATGACTGTCAGTATAATTGGCGTTTTGCAAAGCGTTTGGAGCCAACAAAAAATCCAATGTGCCTGTCTGGGCGCAGTTTTCAATTTGCCGATGAGTACCGTCACCATCATCGAGGACGCTCTGATGATAGCGATGAGTGCCGCGATGCTTTTGGGATAAGTG
>JAYWGG010000353.1:0-11029 GCA_043778415.1 Saprospiraceae bacterium | reverse complement strand
TTACAAATATATCCACAAAAACTGTATTATTTGTTTTTTTGAATAATTTTGTTTCGTTTTTCGTTATCTTTGTACAATTCAACAATTTATGAAAATAAAATACATCGCCGTAGTGTTCGGTATTTTTGGCATTATTGCCGTCTATGCCAATGAGTTAGCGCAGTTCAGCAACACGTTTGAGTCCGAAAAAATGGTCGGCTATTCGCTGGCGCTGGGTGCGCTGATAGGCGGCGCGCTCGGATTTTGGTGGAGCAAAAGCGTAGAAGAAGTGGAGGATAAAATCCAGATTTATGCTGCGTGCATTATTTGTACGGCATTGTTTATGCCGCTTGCGGCGAGTCTGACGAACAGAATATTTGCGCAACCTATCGAAAACAAGTACTTTAAGTTCGTGCAGCGAATCCCGTACAGTGCCAATCGCTTTGGCATCACGAAGCAGTTGGCGCAGTCGGTGGTGCAGGCGGACGGTTATTTTTTGTACGCCGAATACAAAAACAACAAAGTAGAACGCCTGAAAGTCAAGCATCCGATGTTTGAAGAAATCACGCGAGGCGACATGATCTTGTTGCCCGTCAGAACCGGTTTGTTAGGTTTTGATTTTTTTGTTGATTTGTGACAGGCTATTTGACGGCTCTCACATAATATTGTCCGCCCAACGGAACGCGCTCGAAGTATTTTTCGAGAAAAAGCATTTTCTTAAAAATACCTTTGCGCGGAAAAAATATGACGTAGTTGATGGCGAAGCTACCAAATTTTATTTTGTTCATCAGCCTTTTGCTGTACGAAGGTTTTAGCAAAACAGCATCTTCGTCAAACGGACATTCGTTCACGACTTTCACCGTCACGGGATTGTAGGGATTGTGTTCAAAAATATAAAGTCGCCCGCCCGGTTTTAGCACCCGTTTCACTTCGTTTAGAATCCCCTCGTGGTACTGAAAATCAACGTGGTGCAGCACGCAAGCGATAAAAACCATATCGAAAGTCTGCTCCGCAAACGGAACGCTGCCGCCGTCATAGGGTTGAAAATGCGAGTTGGCGAGTTTTTTTTCCTTCGCCACTTTTATACTGTCTTCTGACACGTCAATTCCGTGATATTCGCAGTCGGGAAAGTGTTTTTCAAAAAAAATAGAAGACTGACCATCGCCGCAGCCCAAATCCAAGATTTTGGGCGCAGCGATATTTTCTATCTCTTTGATTTTCAGCACTTTGAACTCACAAAAATAGTCGCTGTCCGCACCGCTTATCTTGATGTTGTCGTTGTGAATCTGGCGGTAATCGGTCGCGAATTGGTCAAAATTATCGAATTGTCTTTCACTCATGGAGTTGATTTTTTTTAGTTAATGTCCTCAAAATCTTTACTTTATAGGCTTTTTACAATATTTTTCACTGCTTTTGTGATTCTAAACATCTACAAACTTCACGATACAAAAATAGCATTTTTTGTTCGCTGCCGCAAGTTTAGGTAATTTAGACAAAGCCAACGTCCCACATATTTATTGCTCCAATCACTTTTTACTGCACCAAAATCTCATCTACGAAAAGCCACGCTTCTTTGCCCTCGCCTGCAAAGCCCGTCGGGATTCTACCGAATCGCTGCACTTTGAATTTCAGGTAGCGACAGCTCACGTTTTCGAGTGGCACGACGATGCTCGGCGCAAGTTCGGCACCAAATTTCTTAAAAATATCTTTCTCGGTGCCGACGGTCTGAAAATTTATGCCGTCGCTCGAAGCCAAAATCTCTACATTGCGGGGCAAATAAATCCAGTTTTCGTTGTCGTTGTAGAAACGCAGCGTGGCAGAGTTGAGGTTTTCTATCTGTCCCAAATCTATCGTCCCGTCAAAATCTTCGCCCCACCAGCCGAGCCATTCGTTGTCGCCAAAACTCGTGTCGCTGCCTTTCACACCGTTGGAAAGTGCTGCGATGCCGCCCATATTATAGTTTCCGTGTGGCGGAGTTGCTACGCCAAACGTTTTTCCAGCCGCTTTGTGGAGGTTAAATTTTTTGCTCAAACTTCTACCCATTTGTTTTCCGTTCTTAAAAGCGGCTGCTTTGAGCGTACAGTTATTGGCGATTTTTATCGGATTTTTGTAAATTGGTGACAAGATGCTCGGTTCAGAGCCGTCGGTCGTGTACCGAACTTCGGCGGCTTTGTCGCGGCTTTCGGCGGCGACTGCGATGCCATTTTTTGCATCATTTTTGACCGAAAAATTAACATCGAAAAGATGTTTTGCGTAGTTGATATGCAGCAAATCAAAGCGCAACAAGTGAGCGGCTAACCTATCCGCAAATTTTTCATAGTTTTTGACCGCCATCGGCGACCAGTTCACCTCCGCCAACGCCAGCGCGCGCGGATAAGCAAAATACTCGAGTTTTTCCCAACTGTCAAGGTATTCGCTCCACACATTTCCCTGCGCACCCAAAACGTGCGTAGCTTGTTGAGGCGTAAGTTCACGAGGCGTTGGGTCGAAGCTGTACGCTTTTTCGAGGGGCAAAAAGCCTCCGATTGCCAACGGTTCGTCGGGCGCGAGCGACTGGTGGTGGTCGAGATAGCAGTGCGAGCCGGGACTCATCACTACGTCGTGACCTTGCCGAGCGGCTTCGATGCCGCCTTCGGTGCCGCGCCAGCTCATCACGGTCGCGTCGGGAGCGAGTCCGCCTTCCAATATTTCGTCCCAGCCGATAAGTTTTCGCCCTTTCGAGTTTAGAAATTTTTCGATGCGTTGGATAAGATAACTTTGGAGTTCCATTGCATTTTTTAGTCCTTTTTGCGCCATTAGATTTTTACAAAAAAGACTGTTGTTCCAGCTTTTTTTCGGACATTCATCGCCGCCAACGTGAATATAAGTGCTTGGAAATAAGCCGATTACTTCCGTCAAAATATTTTCTAAAAATCCAAAAGTAGCTTCTGTCGGGCAAAAAACGTCGTTGAAAACTCCCCATTGTGTAGCCACTTCTACGGGAAGTTGGTTGCAGCCCAGCTCGGGATAAGCCGCCAAAGCTGCCTGCGAATGTCCCGGCATTTCGATTTCGGGGATTACGGTGATGAACCGTTCTTTGGCGTAGCGGACGATTTCGCGGACATCGTCTTGCGTATAAAAACCGCCGTACCGTTGCCCGTCGAAGCGGCGCGGTCGGTCGCTGTGTTTTCCGATAAGAGTTTCTTTGCGCCACGCGCCGACTTCGGTGAGTTTGGGATATTTTTTGATTTCGATGCGCCAGCCTTGGTCGTCCGTCAGGTGCCAATGGAAGGTGTTGAATTTGTGCATCGCCATCACGTCCAAGTATTTTTTGACATAAGTAATGTCGTAAAAATGTCGAGCTACGTCAAGGTGCAGCCCGCGATAAGGGTAGCGAGGCGCGTCTTCTATTTCGCAGCAAGGCACGGACCAGACGTTATTTTTGGCGGCGAGGCTCGGACTTTCGATGGCGGTGGGGAGCAGTTGGAGCAGCGTTTGGACGGCATAAAACACGCCTGCCGCTTTTTTTGCCTGAATCTCGATGCGATTTTTGGAAATAGTCAGATTGTATCCTTCGTCGGATATTTTATCGCTTGTGGATAGCTGAACGGAAATAAAATTTTCAGAAGTTGTATTTTGGGCTGGGCTGATATTTTTGAAAAGGTCTATTCCTGCGGCAAGTTCCAATTTTTGAAACAGTGGATTTAGAGCTATTTTGAGAGCGTCGTCCGCGCCATCAAAATTTATTTTCGTGTCGTTAGAAAATAAAAAACGTCCAGCTTGTGGCACAAGGCGAGCGGGAATAGGGATAATATTGTATTGATTTTCTTCCAAAAGTGGCGGATTGCTGTTGCCGTTGCAAGAGAACAGAATCATGCAGGAAAGGTAAGTTCCTAATTTTTGGAACAGTTGTATTTTTTCTTTTGTAAAAAAAAGCATCGCGTATGAAATTGAATGATTGATGGGCAAAGTTACGATTTTGGAGCTAATGCTGTGATAAATGTTGGAGAAACATTTTGTTACGCAAGGATTTTAAATTGACTTATTTGAGCTTAATTTTGTAGCTATTGACTTGGTTTTTGTCATTTTTTTCTCCTTTTCTTCTGGGAAAGGTCGGGTTGAAAAAAAAAAAAGAGCCGCAGCTAACAGGCGTCAGCCACGACTCTTCTAACCCCAAAAAACGCACCCGAAAAGGGAATCGAACCCCTTAAAAACTAACTCCTCACGGGTATTGTCCAAAATTTACTACCTTTCTATGTAGCTATTTACCAGTTTGGAACGCAAAGATATGACTATATATTTTATTGTGCAACTTTTTTATAAAAAACTTTTTATAAAAAAATAAATTAATGCTCCAATCACAGCAGAAACGGGGATAGTGAGTATCCAAGCCCACAATAAATTTATCGTCACGCCCCACCGAACTGCCGAAATTCGCTTCGTCACGCCGACTCCGATGATAGCTCCCGTAATGGTGTGCGTGGTGCTGACCGGAATTTTGAAATGTTCGGTAATAAACAAGGTGATGGCTCCCGCAGTTTCGGCTGCCACGCCTTCGAGGGGAGTGACTTTGGTGATTTTAGTACCCATCGTCTTGATGATTTTCCAGCCGCCCGACATAGTGCCGAGCGCGATGGCGGAGTAGCAAGCTAATGGTACCCAATCGGGCATTTCTTTGAGGGTTGGGATTTTTCCGGCGGCGACGAGTGCGGCGGCGATGATGCCCATTACTTTTTGCGCGTCGTTGCCGCCGTGTCCAAGGCTGAACGCTGCGGAGGACACTAATTGGAGTCGTCGGAACCAGTTGTCTGCTTTTCGGGGGCTTGCATTTTTGCAGAGGTGAACGATAATAATGGTCAAAGTGGAAGAAATAACCAAACCGATGACGGGCGCAAGGACGATAAAGGCGGCGATTTTGCCGATGACCTCCATTTTGGGAGCTGAAAAACCGCCGTTTGCGATGGCTGCACCTGCAAAGCCGCCTATCAACGTGTGGGACGAGCTGGACGGGATCCCGTACCACCAGGTGAGCAAATTCCAGAAAATAGCGGCTATCAAGCCCGCCATGATAACATGGAGCGTAATAAATTCGGCATTGACTGACTTGGCGATGGTGTTGGCTACGCCGTGGTCTTTGAAGACAAAAAAGGCAATAAAATTGAAAAGTGCTGCCCACGCTACCGCCTGAAAAGGCGAAAGTACCTTCGTAGAAACGATGGTGGCTATCGAGTTGGCGGCATCGTGGAAGCCGTTGATGTAATCAAAAATCAATGCCAAGCCTATGACGATGTAAAGTAATTCCATAAAAGTAAAAAACTATAAATATCTGAATTTCGGACTATTAGGAACGCGTCTAAAATAAACTACTTGTTTTTTTCTGCTCAATTACAACCAACTACTGCGTTATTTTTCGATTCAACGCCATGAGTTGCACCTCAAAAATGCCTTGTTATTGTTTGAGTTGATTGGAAAAAATTGGGTACTTTATTTTTTCTTCATTCCTTACGAATTTTTTATCAAAATAGATTCTATCGCGTTGGCGACATCTTCGCATTTGTCGGTTGCGAGTTCCAGATTTGCGTAGATTTCTTGGTATTTGATGACGGTAATAGCGTCTTTTTCGTGTTCAAAAAGGTTGGCTATTGCCATATTAAATATATCGTCGGCATTGTTTTCGAGGCTATTTACTTTTACGAGTGCTTCCCGAATCCGCGTGTAGTTCTTCAAGCTTTTAAGGTCTGTCAATGCGATGTGAAGCTCTTGGGTGGACTGTTCGATGATTTCTGCCAAGCGGCGCATGGGGTCAGTTATCTCGCCGATTTTGTACAAATCAATCCGCTTGGAGGACGCAAAAATATAATCCACCACATCGTCCATCGCCGATGCGAGATGCAAAATATCTTCTCTATCAAAAGGTGTGATGAAGTTGGCACTTAATTCGGTAAAGATTTCGTGGGTGATTTCGTCCCCAACGTGTTCGAGGTCTTCTATTTTTTTGATGTATTCTCTTCTTTTTTCTACGGGTGCGTTGAGGAGTTCGGTCAGCATTTTTGCAGTATCCACCATATTGCTGGAGGCTTTGCTGAAAAGTATAAAAAACTTGCGGTCGCGGGGAGCAAAAAAAGCAAAAAACTTATTGATAATCATAATATGAATTGAAAAAATTGGTATCTAATTTTTTAGTCGGCAGCGATGAATTTTTGAACCGCAAAACTACACAATAGATGTAGAAAAATCAAAATTCAGTGTTAATTGAATATTATTTTTTTGTGAACGTGCGATTGTATGCCTCGAGCTGCGATGCGAAATTTGCCGCAGCGCATCTTAAAACAATTTATTTTAAAACAAAATCATTTTTTCGATAAAAATTGTTTTAAATTAAAATATTGATAATCAGCATTTTAAATATTATGAAAATAAAAATTAAAAAAAATGTTTTAAAATATTTGGAAATAAAAAACAAATTGTTGTATATTTGCACTACCAAAAGTAATTAACACAATTTATTTTAATCGTACATTCAAACATACTTCGACATGAGAAAAACTACCGACACACAAGCTAAAAATTTATTTCAAGAAAATAAATCACAAAGCCAAACTACACACAAACAGGTGCGCAGCGACCGCCGCCTGACGACCGACTCGACGGTGACATTCGCCGATTTTGGGGCAGTCGTATTCCAGTTGCTCCAGCAGTTAGTTATTTCGCTGCCCAAAATTTTATTGTATCTCCGCTACCAGTTTTTTCCAAAATCCAACGTCACGGGCGGTGTGACGCTCGGCGCGCCTGCGTTGAAGTTGGGCGCGGTGGCAGCGTTGGCTTTTGTGGCGATGAAAAGCGATTTTCGCATCCAAGTGAGCAGCAACAACAGTCGCGACAAAAAAGAAATTTGGAAAGATGACCGCAGCAGCGAGCGAGTCCGCCCTGCCGCCGAAGCGATGTCCGTGGGATTTCGCGAAAAAGCGACTCCACGTGGCAGCAACGCCAACCCTTTCGCACCCGTTTCGGCGGCGATGTTGAGCGAAGCGGAGGCGCAAGATTATATCCAAAAATTCTCGAAAGTCGCCGTGCAAGAGATGCGCCAGTTCGGAATTCCTGCCAGCGTATGTATGGCGCAGGCGTTGGTCGAAAGCAGGAGCGGCAACAGTGTGCTTTCTAAAAAGAACAACAATCATTTTGGCATCAAATGTTTTTCGCACAACTGCAAAAAAGGACATTGCACCAACTTCACGGACGACAACCACAAGGATTTTTTCAGAAAATTTGACAGCCCTTGGCAAAGCTGGCGCGAGCACAGCAAGCTCATCGCCTCTGGACGGTATGCGTCTTTGCAACGCTTCGGTCGAGATTACAAAAGCTGGGCGCGCGGACTCAAAGAGGCTGGCTATGCGAGCGATGCCGACTACCACGAAAAATTGATTGACATTATCGAGAAGTTCAAACTTTTTGAGTTGGACAAATAGCGACGTTAAGTGATTAGTTTTTAGCGATTAGTTTTAGTCGCACAGGTAACTGATAATCAATTAGTTACGATGTTTTAAATCACATATAATTGTATAAACTGCAACAATTCCCAATATTTTTTTTAAAAAACTGAAATCAAAACACTATTTTATTATGGAAAAATTTACACACTTACTTTTTATTTCGCTCATAGCGGGCGGATTCTTTCTCGCTCCTCAAGCATTGTCGAGTTCTAATTTTGAAAAAAATAACCGACCGACGAGAGCGCAAAAAATAGCAGGCGACCCGACTGCCCCAAACATACCGAGTTTGGGGGCGCAGATTCGGGCGGCGCGCCTGAAAAAGAAAATGTTAGCAGCCACTTTGGCTTCTTCGACCGGACTTACTGTAGAGAATATGACGAATATCGAAAACGACAGAGCCGTACCAACCCGAAATATCCTCATCGAAATCCAACAATTATTAGATTGCGAGTTGATTTTTGACGGAAAAGTAGGCAACCAAAAGGGCTTCAGATGACCCAAGCGTGCGACAGATTCCGCACGGCTTTCCAAACACAACGTACTATTGATGATGAGAAAACTACCGTGTCAGCAAAAAAAGGTAGTAAGTTTAAAAAATCAGTTTGTAATTTACTCTATTTCATATCCAAACTGTTGGTTTTCGTATAGAAGTCTATTCCATGCCGCCTTAAAAGTAAGGCGGCTTTTTTTATGTCCGTAGCGGACGATTGGTCAGAATCCAGTTGCCGTCCACGTCCAAGAATGTTGCTTCTGGGAATGTCTGTTGGAATGTTTTTTGAAAAAAATATTGGGTGTATCTTTTTTCTACATCTGTGGCGGTCAGGCGATTGTAGAGCAAAATGCCCGTTTGAGGTTGCAATCGCTTGGCGAGTCCCTCCAAAAAAAGCGTTTGCTCCATTTCGCTCGGCACGAGGTGGTCCAAAAAAACGTCCATACAAATCATATCGAATTTGCGACCGCTTTGCGACACATATTGCGCAGCGTCCGTGCAGACGAACTCTATCGGGGAGCGCAGCTCGTCGGTCACATATTTTTTGGCTAAATGAATTACCACTTCGTCAATCTCGACGGCGGTATAAGCGTATTTTTTGTGAAATTTTTTTTCCAACATATACGGAATACTTCCCAGTCCGAAGCCAAGCAAGAGGACGCTTTTGGGTTCGTTCTTGCCCAAATTTATCTGCTCGAAAGCCTTAAAAAAATTGTCGTAGAGGTCGCCAAAAGAGTAGATGACGTTGGGAGTTTTGAGCAGATAGCGACCCGCTCGCAGGCATACGTCGAGCGTCGGATTGAAAGGACTGCTCGTATTTTCGATGTGAAATTCGTGGAAATAGGAAAGGATTTGTTTCCAAAGCGGCTGCTTCATTCAGCCGTTTTTGGTTTTTCCCAACTTCGATATTTGGCGGAATAATTGAAGATGTTTTCTAAAATTGACCTTTCTACTTCGTCGAAGATGATTTTTCGACGGTCAAAAACTCGTCTTGCAGAGTCCGCCGCTTTGTCGAGCGAGTAGGTAGTAAAGCCAGCCGCTCCGCCCCACGAGAAGGAGGGGATAAAATTGCGTGGAAAACCTGCGCCGAAAATATTTGCCGACACGCCCACCACCGTTCCTGTGTTGAACATCGTGTTGATGCCGCATTTGGAGTGGTCGCCCATGATGAGTCCGCAAAACTGTAAGCCAGTGGTCGCAAAATTATCGGTCGTGTAGCTCCAAAGTTTTACTTCGTCGTAGTTGTTTTTTAGGTTTGAATTGTTGGAGTCTGCGCCGATGTTGCACCATTCGCCGAGGATAGAATTGCCCAAAAATCCGTCGTGTGCTTTGTTGGAGTGTCCGATTAAAATGGAGTTGCTGACTTCGCCGCCTACCTTACAGTCGGGTCCGAGCGAGGTAGCGCCGTATATTTTTGACATCATTTTTATCGTCGAGCCTTCGCCCATCGCAAACGGTCCACGGATAGCGGAGCCTTCCATGATTTCTGCGTTTTTTCCGATGTAGATGGGTCCGTTGTTGGTGTTCAGGATACTGCACTCCACTTTCGCACCTTCTTCGAGGAAGATTAATTTTTCGTCCCCAATCACGCGATTGCTCTCACTCAAAGGCTGCGAAACGCGCTTTTTGGTCAGCATCGCAAAGTCTTGTTCGATGGCTTCGGCGTTGAGGACGAACAAGTCCCAGAGGTGCGTGATTTTGCGGACGTTGTGGAGTAGGGTAGTTTCGATGCCTTGCAGTTCCGATATTTCCTCGTTGTTGAGCATTTTCTCAAATTGCTCTTCGTCCATGCGGGCGGCGATGAGTTCGCCGTCTTGGAGCAGAGCTTGGTTGTCCTCCAACTCGTTGATTTGCGCACAAAGTTCATCGGTCGGCACTATCGAGCCGTCGATAACGTAGTTGTCCTCTTTGATGTTGATGGGAAATTTATCCACCAAATATTCCTGTGTGATGTATGAAACTCTGCCGCCCAACTTGCGCTCCCATTTTTCGCGAAGCGTAACGATGCCTACCAGCAGCTCTCCAATCGGGCGCGTGTAAGTGAGTGGCAACAGTTGGTTGCGGGTTTCGTTGTCGAACAGGATAATGTTTTTCATCGGTAGAGGCGCATTTTTTTTGTTGGTTGCAGCGAAGGAGCGCAATTTTTTTACAAAAAAAAGTCCCATCAAAACGAGTTTGGCGGGACTTTTTCCTCAATAAAAAAATTAGGCTTCCGTTTTTGCAAACTTCGAGAATTTTTTATTGAACTTATCAATCCGACCTGCGGTGTCTACAAATTTCATTTTTCCAGTAAAAAATGGGTGTGAGTAGCTTGATATTTCCAACTTGATGAGTGGGTATTCGTTGCCGTCTTCCCACATTACTTTTTCTTTGGATACTGCGCAAGAGCGGGTCAAAAATGATTCATCGCAAGAGAAATCTTTGAACACTACGGTGCGGTATGCTGATGGGTGGATGTCTTTTTTCATGTATCTAAATATATGGTTTTTAAATTTCGTGCAAAGGTAAAACTATTTTTTTGATTATCAAAATATGTTTGAATTTATTTTTTCACATTTCGTTGCCCCAGCCCGGAAAAAAAACGTCTTCAAAGTGCTGAATACTTGGGGGACGATGGGGTAGGAGGACGACCGCGATGAGGTCGAAGCGTATTTCGCCATCGTGCTGGGCTTTTTCGCAATACAATTCTGCGGCGTGCGACATGAATTTTTCTTTTTTTGGGGTAAAAAATTCTTCTGGCGCGCCAAAGAACACGCTACTTCGAGTTTTTACTTCCACGAATACCAGCACGGAATTTTGTTGGGCGATGATGTCTATTTCCGCTCTGCTCCACCGCCAGCTTTTTTCTAAAATAACGTAGCCTTTTCCTTCCAAAAAATCTGCTGCCAACTGCTCGCCCAATTTGCCAAGTTCGTTGTGCTGCGCCATTTTTTGGGGATAGAATTTTGAGAAAATTAAGAAAAAAAAAAAGCCCGAAGCGGCTAAAATCGGTTTTTAGGCTTCGGGTAATGTGTTGTGTATTCTCTCCTCCGTATGTTATGAAAAACCTACTGCGTCCGTAGCTTTTTATGAAGGAAAATCTTAAAATTAG
>JAYWGG010000352.1:0-11088 GCA_043778415.1 Saprospiraceae bacterium | reverse complement strand
CTTTAGCAGTCGGGCAACGAATAATAATTAGTATTGGCTTTAGCCTAAACGACTCGCTTGTGGCAAGTATTTGGCTAAAGCCGATGCACCATTTTTTTTTATACAACAGCTAAAGCTGTTGCCAATACACAAAACTATTTAAGTACAGCTTCTTAATCAGTTAGTTACAACATCACACAGTCACAAGTAACTCTTTGCAATTACTTATTTTGAGAAAATAATCAACTCAAAACTCATAATAAGAAACTCAAAACTGCCTAAAACGGAATATCCTCATCGTTCATTCGCGACGGGCGAGTGATGATGTTGGAGTTGGCGTTGGAGGAAAAAGCTCTGTCCTCCGCACCAGACGGCAAAAAGCCCGCAAAGTCCATATCGTCCAAGTTGGCGAATTTCGCAAAGTGGTCTATAAATTTCAGTTTTATCGTTTCCAAGGCACCGTTGCGGTGCTTGGCGATGATGATTTCGGCGATTCCTTTCAGCGACTGCCCTTCTTCGTCCTCCAAAATCTGATAGTATTCGGGACGATAAATGAACGAAACAATATCCGCATCTTGCTCGATAGCTCCCGACTCCCGCAAATCCGACAACATCGGACGCTTCGCTCCACCACGCGTTTCGACCGCACGGCTGAGCTGCGAAAGCGCAATCACAGGCACGTTGAGTTCTTTTGCTAATCCTTTGAGCGACCGCGAAATATTTGCAATTTCCTGCTCGCGGTTGCCGCCTCCACGATTGTTTTCGCTCGTCCCCGTCATCAGTTGGAGGTAATCAATAATGATGAGGTCAATATTGTGTTGCATTTTGAGGCGGCGACATTTAGCCCGCAATTCAAAAATATTGATGGACGGCGTGTCGTCGATATAGAGCGGAGCTGCGCTCATTTTTTCAATCGCCGACTGGAGTTGTTGCCATTCGTAAGGCTCCATTTTGGCGGTGCGCAGCTTGCTTCCAGCTATTTCTGCCTCCATCGAAACCAAACGCTGCACCAACTGCACGCTCGACATCTCCAACGAAAACAAGGCTACTCCGCGCCCGTAATCCATCGCCGCATTGCGCGCAATCGCCAGTACCAACGAAGTTTTTCCCATACCCGGACGAGCTGCCATGATGATTAGGTCGGAGGGTTGCCAGCCCGAAGTCACGCGGTCGAGCGCCGTAAAGCCCGATTCGATACCCGTCAGACCTGCTTCTTTTTTAGAAAGTTCGTCGAGTTGCTTCATCAAGCGTGCCGTGAGCGTACCCATATCCACCGCGCTGCGGTTGAGGTTTTGTTGCATAATATTGAACAAACCTTTTTCGGCATCGTCGAGCAACTGGAACACGTCCGTTGAGTCCTCGTAAGCGTCGTGGATAGTATTGGTCGAAATTTTTATCAGCTCTCGCTGAATGTATTTTTGGGCTACAATTCGGGCGTGGTACTCGATGTTGGCAGCCGACGCTATTCGGTTGGTCAGTTCTACAAGATAATAGCTACCGCCGATTTGTTCTAAATCTTCGGTTTTTCGCAGTTCTTCGGTCACGGTAAGCAAATCGACTGGATTGCTGCGCTCAAACAGCCGAAGCATGGCGCGATAAATCAACTCGTGGGACTCCAAGTAGAAACTTTCGGGTCGCAAAATATCCAAAATCTGTGGCAGCGCGTCTTTGTCCAACATCAAAGCTCCGAGTACCGCCTCTTCGAGCGGCAACGCTTGGGGCTGGACTTTGCCCAACACCGATTCGCCATTGGTGCGCGGAGGAGGTTTGTTCGGACGGCGGTTGGTGGAGCTGCTGCTGCTGCCGTCGGATTTGTAATTGTTGTTGCTTTTGTTTTGTTCTGCCATTTCTTTTAGTGTCGAAAAATTATTTTCATAAAAATAATTTGCTCCACAAAGATACGATTTTGATGCGAAACAAAGCTACTGGATTTTTTTTGCCTAAAAAATATAGCAAAAAAAAGCATCGGATTCAAACTTTCGTTTGAACCCGATGCACACTTTCAACAGGTTTTAACTAAACTTGGTATTAGGCTAAGGCGAATTTTAGGCAACTTGCGTTTGCGCTAAAACTTTTTCTTGATGGATTCTTTCTTCTTTTTTGGCGGCGTAGGCGGTGGCAGCTTCGCGCACCCACGCGCCTTGCTCGTAGGCATCGCGGCGGGTTTTTACACGCTGTCGGTTGCAGGGTCCGTTGCCTTTCACGACTGCCCAAAACTCTGCCCAGTTGATTGCGCCGAAGTCATAATGTTGGGTTGCTTCGTTCCATTTCAAGTCTGGATCGGGAACGGTAAGTCCCAAAAATTCCGCTTGCGGCACCGTAGTATCAATAAATTTTTGGCGCAGTTCGTCGTTTGTGAAGCGTTTTATTTTCCATTTCATACTTTGCACGGTGTTGGGAGAGTCGTCGTCGGTCGGTCCAAACATCATCACGGAGGGCATCCACCAGCGATTGAGTGCGTCTTGCGCCATTGCTTTTTGCTCCGCAGAGCCTCTGGCGAGGGTCGTCATTATCTCGAAACCTTGTCGTTGGTGGAAACTTTCTTCTTTACAGACGCGCACCATCGCGCGGGCATAAGGTCCGTAGGAACTGCGGCAAAGCGGCACCTGATTCATAATAGCGGCACCGTCCACGAGCCAGCCGACTGCGCCCATGTCCGCCCAAGTGAGCGTCGGATAATTGAAAATACTCGAATATTTGGCTTTGCCAGAGTGCAGCTCTTCGTACATAGTGTCGCGGTCGGCATCGAGTGTTTCGGCGGCACTGTATAGGTAGAGTCCGTGTCCGGCTTCGTCTTGAACCTTGGCGAGGAGAGTAGTTTTGCGGCGCATAGAAGGCGCGCGCGTGACCCAATTTCCTTCGGGCAACATTCCGACTATTTCGGAGTGAGCGTGCTGCGAAATCTGGCGAATCAGAGTCCGACGATAGTTGTCGGGCATCCAGTCGCGCGGCTCGATTTTTATTTCGGCATCTATTTTTGCTTGGAATCGAGCTTCCAAGTCGTGTTCGAGATGTGTTTTCATCGTTATTTTTTTATAAAATTATCGCTTTCGACAGCTCGCAGCGTTTATCGTAGGCTGCTTTTTTAGATGATTATTTTTATTGTATTCACATATTTTCTACATATTTCGCTGAAAAACAGTAAAATATCCGTTTAAAAGGTGTTTAATATTGAAGATTTCAAATTGTTTTATAGTGCTTTCACTGTAGATGGCTGAAAATCTTTTTAGTGCCAATTCTTCGTCTTTTTTAGTGTGCCTCGGGACTATCAAACTAATCGTGTTTGCTTTTATTTGAGGATATTTTTGAGTATTTAAGATATTGCCTTCTGCTTTTACTTCGGTCATAATACGAAAACGCAATTTTACAGAGGCTTTATCTACACTTCTAACTTTACTAAAACTATCTTGTTCTGAAAAAATATCTACCAATAAATCCTTAATATCTTTACCAACATCTAACCCTTTTTCTTTTAACCTTTCCTCCAAAACTTGTTCAAAGGACTGGCTAATCAAACTATTAGTCTTTATGGTTTCAAAAAAACTTCCATGCACCAATACGATTTTTACATTTCCTTTACTTTTGCCACGTACCAAATAAAAAACTTCTCGATTAGGGAGAGAGTAAATATTATCTCCGGCTTCTTCCATCTGTTTTTTGATACTGCTATTCGTGTTTTTTATTACCTTTTTTATATCTTTTTGTCCCGACGGAATAGTAGAATTGAAAGACGAAACTGTATAACTTTTGCTATCTTTGAGTTCAATTAGTTCGCCGCCTGTAAAAAGTGCGTTAGAGGTATTGATTTTTATAGCCAAGTCAGGAAATTATCCTGCATTTCGGCAAGAAACTATTGCGCTATCAAAAGGAAATATTTCAATATTTTCTATAGTTTCAAAAAAACGTTTATCAGTTACCAAATGCCTAAAAAAATGATAAATTGAGTGCATTTAGTTGTTAGGATTGAAAAGGTCAAGGACTAATTTTTTGCTAATTTTTTGTTCTATTTCAAACTCATCTCCCCATATTTTGGCTAAATTTTCAGTGCAACTGTATTCTTGATAATACTTTTGTACCAAGTCTGCCTCTCGTACATCTTTCAAACGATTTTCGATACAAGCGATATTATTAGGGTCTATTTCGACAGCGATAGAATTTCTCTGTGTTTGCAAAGCAACTACTGAAGTCGTACCTGTGCCAGCAAAAGGGTCTAAAACGGTGTCACCTACTTTGGTAGAAGTCAAAATCATTCGCAGTAACAAGGCTAACGGAGCTTGTTGTTTATGAAATCTTTCGCCGTTTTCTGCTCTGAAGGCTTCATTACCCGCAAAATATCCCGAGGTAAGTTCTCTTATGTCGTTCCAGACATCGGTAACAAAAATACCATTTTCACGCTGAAATTTATAATTAGCAGGCAGTTCGGGGTTAATTCTTAAACGATGAAATATTTTCGCTCTTTCTCCTTTGGTAGCATAAATAATCACTTGATATTGCTTGCCATATTTGCCTTTGACAGGCACTGCGGAAGTTCTTTTTTTCCAAACAATCAGATTTTGAAACTTCCAACCTGTTTCTCTCAAAATCTGTAGCACGAACTCCGTATTTTTTTTCTCTTTGCATAAAATACACACAGCCGCCGTCATTTGTCAGATTGTAAACAGACTGGCAAATATCTTTCATCATTGCCCAATAGACTTCTTTTGGCATATCATCGCTATGTAAAGCGTAGTCTTTTTGCTGGTTAAAAGGAGGGTCAAGGAAAGTAAAATCTACCTTTTGAGTGACTTGTTTCAGCAATTCCACACTATCCCCACAAAGTGTTTGATAAGCCATGTTTGTAAAATTTATTTTAGTTCTGTCAAAATTAGCTGTTGATACGCTTGCCAATTCCAATCCCACTTGCCGTAAAAGCAACTGTCGTAAGAAAATGTAAGTTTTATCGTATATAGGCACAAAACGAATATTAAGGCGTATAAAAACTTGCTATTCGTTGCATTAAATACATGAAATAATGAATATATGAATACTGGCAAAATATCTACAAATCACCTATGACCAAATCCGCAACCCAAAGTGTAAGACCACCAACTTGCGTACATAATCGTATAAATTGCAAGCAGTAGAATAGGTAAATAACCTACTTTTTTTAGGTATTCAAATTTTAGAATTATTGCTACAAAAAGCACCGCTAAAATCGGAGCATACAAAAATGAGCCGTTATTGGGCGCAAAAAGTATTTCGAGTATTTTAGGATTGTTCAAATATGTAAATCCTTCATTCTGGTATGAGTTGGCTTTCCAACTTCCAAAAGCATAATTATTATACATCAGTTGAGGTAAAAACAATAAGGTAGAATAGATAAATGTAAGAATAAAATTTTTAACATTTACCAAATTTCGCATTCTTATAACAAATTCATTCTTATTAGCCACATCAAAAAATACCAATATTGGCATCAAAAAAACTATATTTATCGGTCTTACTATTAAGATTGTCAGGCTTATCAATATTAGTCGATGACTAAAAATTTTTTTGGAAAGCAAAAAAAGTAGTATTGCAAACAAAGAAAAAGAATAAACATGGGACATTCCAGTTCCTAAACGGCGTAATACAACAAATTAGTATCTGATGTCGCAAAAAGTAGCGTAAGCGCAATTTTTTCTTGGTTTTTAGTATTATTTAATAATTTATAAACAAAAAATAATCCAAAAACGAAATAAAAAGACGCAGCCACATCTATCGCTTGATGAAAAATTATGTCGTAGCCACTTTTTTGACCTAATTGACTGCCCACCAAATAAGCCGTTATCCAAAAAGGACTTTGCAGCAGCGAAACTCCATAAGGATATTTAGTAATAATTTTATTATTTTTCTTATCGACTACAAAGCCGTTGCCTGTTTTGTAATCCACGCTGTCGGGAAAATTAAGTGCGTCAAATCTATAAATCAACAGAGCAGGAAGATACACATTATAGCCGGCTTTGTCTGCCCAAATCTCGCTGTGATAATCAAATATTCCTGCCCGCGCATGTCTATTGAGAGATAAAAAGGTAAAAAAGGCGAAAATTAGCAACCAGTAGGCTATCTCTTTTTTATTCATTGTATCAACTTTCAACATTTCCCAAAGCAAAGATAATCTGTTTTTTTGAATAACTAACATTCGTTAGTGTAAAAAATAAAAAAAAATTATTTTTCGTCAAAATCTATCACTACTCGCGGACTGCTCGGGTGCGACTGGCAGGTGAGTACAAAGCCTTGCGACAGCTCTTCGGCTTCGAGTGCATAATTTACGTCCATTGTGACAGAGCCTTCGGTCACTTTGGCGCGACAGGTGCAGCACACGCCTCCTTTGCACGCAAACGGAAGGTCGGCACCAGCTCGCATTGCTGCATCGAGTACGTTGTCGCCGTCGGTCGCCAAATCAAAGTCGTAATAGATACCGTCCAATCGGACACTTATTTTACTAATATTTTGATTATCAATACTTTGCGAACTGTCAGACAGCGTTTTTGCGTGCTTGAAGGCATTTGGCGCAGCAAAAAGTTCGGCGTGAATTTTATTTTTTTCTATGCCGTGCGACTGCAAGGAAGCCGAAACTTCTGCAATCATTTCGGCAGGTCCGCAGAGAAAGAACTCGTCCGAATTGGAAATATTTATTAATTTTTCGCAAAAAATGTGACATTTTTTGCCATCAATCCGACCATTGAAAAGCTCTGTGTCTTGCCGCTCTCGACTCAAAACGTGATAGACACTCAAGCGGTCGAGGTATTGATTTTTTAGCCCTTCTATTTCTTCCTTAAAAATGACAGAAGCTGTATTTTTGTTGCCATAGACGAGCGTGAAGTGGCTTTTTGGCTCTGCCCGAAGCACTGTTTTGAGGATAGAAAGTATGGGTGTGATGCCACTTCCTGCGGCAAAAGCGACGTAATTTTTGGATTGCTGCGGGTCTATTTTGGTACCGAATTTGCCGGTAGGAGTCATCACGTCCAGCGTGTCGCCTGTGCGAAGTTCTTGGTTGGCGAAGGTAGAGAATTTGCCGCCTTCGACTTGCTTGACAGCGATGCGCAGTTCGCCGTCGAGCGGGCTGCTACAAATCGAGTAGGAGCGGCGGATTTCGGCACTGTTGCCGTCGTCGTCGGGTAAGTTGCTGCGCAAAGTGAGGTATTGTCCCTGCACAAATCGGTAGTCGGCGGCGAGCGATTCGGGGATTTCGAAAGCTATCGAAACGCAAGATTCTGTTTCTCGGCGCAGATTTTTTATAGTCAGCGTATGAAATTTCATTTATTATAGATTACAAGTTACTGACACTTTTGAGGTGTCGGTAACTTCGGTTCAATTACTTGTGCGATTAGAAACTACTTTTCCAATCCTTGCATCAGCATCGAAATAATATTTTGTTCCAATTCGAGAATCGAAACTTCGCGGCTCGGTTTGTACCAAAGTTCTATCCAACGGACGGCGGAAAGAATGGTAAAAAGTGCGACCGTCGGGTGCAAATCTACAAATTCTTGTCGGTCAATCCCACTTTGGATAATGCTGACGAATTTTTTTTCGTAGCTGCGGCGAGCGGCGACGAAATCGGTCAAAAACGGTTCGCTCAAGTGTTTCCACTCGTTGTTGGCGACGTGGACGGAGGCTACATCGGTGGTGGCGATGCGAATGTGCAGCCGAATTATTTCTCGAATTTTAGCTGCAGCCGAATTATTATTTTGGTCTATCTGGTTGAGCTGCGAAATATATTGGTCAGAAATCTTAAAGCACAGATATTGTAGTATTTCTTCTTTGGATTTTATGTGGTTGTAGAGGCTGGCGGCTTCCATACCGACTTGCTCCGCCAAGTCGCGCATGGTGGTTGCGTTGTAGCCCTTGTTCCGAAAAAGTTGAGCAGCAGCAGCGACGATTTGTTCCTTTCGAGTTATTTTTTTTGCCATGAATTTCATAAAAAAATGAAGTATTACACTTTCAGTTTCAACGCCATCGGCAGCATCAATAGAAACGGAATCGAATAATCGTAGTCAATAGTGTCGTAATTATCGCCCAAATGTACATTTTTATAGTAAGTCGCTATTCGATCTTGATAAAGTTTTTCGGACTGTATAAACCATGCGTCGAGTCCTAATTTTGTCGCTAAAAACCACTTTTCAGTCAGCCTCGAGCAGCGACCGTTCCCATCGGCAAACGGATGAATCTGGACAAAAACCAAATGCAACATAGCTGCAAAATAAAATACTTGGTCTATCGAAAGCTCTTCGCTCAATAAAATGTCAATATCTTCAAATAATTTGTCCATTTCAGCTTTTACTGCGTCTTTGCTTGCGCTTGTATATCTTTTTTTGCCGTTGGCAAACACAAAAACATCTTTATTTCGGATAATTCCCTGATAATTGGTGTCTTCGACTATTGTTTTCGAGAGTATTTTGTGACATTCCAATAGGTTGTGGAGCGACAACCGGTGTTCTTTTGCATAATTATAAGCCGTTTTCAAGTCCTCAATTTCTCGAAAAGACTTTCCGGAATTGTTCATTTCCGAATGGCTGTATTTCATATAGCTGTCAAAATCGATGATATTTCCTTCTATCATGGCGGAATAAACCGCCGAATTAGAAAAATAAAAGTCAAAATTTCGGCTGTTTTGACCAATATTTTTGATTTTATTGAAATGTTTGGTCAATGTGATAGGCTGTTTTTCATCGTATTTTTCAAAATACTTTGAAGTAATAAAATTTAATTTTTCCACAATAATAAAAGATTTTGGAGGAAAAACCTCGTTGATATTGCGTGAAGTTTTTTTACTGCTGAAATTTTTACTTGCCTTTCGCACCATCGCAAAGATACCAATAATTTTTTTAATCCGACAAAAATTTCAATCTAACTGTTGCGAGTAGCTCCAACTGAAAAAGCACTTAACGTTCCGCTTTGCAGAATGTTAAGTGCTTTTTGTTCGTTTTTTGACTACAAAGTGCCAAAAAATCCTATACTTATTTCGTCAAAGCATTGACGAAACGCATCAATTTTCCTTTTAGATTGCTCGCTTTGTTGGCGTGGATAGAGCCGCGCTTTGCCAATTTGTCAATCATACTGATTACTTTTGGCGCGAACTTGGTAGCGTCTGCTGCGTCAGTGATGTTGCGGAGTGTTCTGATAGCAGTACGAGCCGTTTTTTTGTAGTAACGAGCGTGCAGACGTTTCTTTTCGTCTTGGCGGATTCTTTTTTTGGAGGACTTATGATGTGCCATTATTGTTGAATTATTATTATCGTTGTTAATTTTTCTTTTGAGAGTGCAAAGGTAAAATATTTTTTTTAGAAATAAGCAATATTTAAAAAAAATATTTTTAGAGAAAGTAATTTCCTTTTTTGGTTGCTCGTCTGCTGCTACAGATTGGACGTAATGAGCAAGTCGAGGTGCGTAGTTTTGATGTCAAACCGTTGTCCGAGATATTCATTGGTCAGACATCCTTTGTAGGTATAGATGCCGTTGCGAAGTCCTATTTGTTGATAAATCAGGGCTTCGATACCGCCCGCACCTTCCGCTTTGAGCAGTATCGGGGTCAAAATATTGCTAATAGCTGCCGACGCGGTTTGTGACACTCGACTGGCGATATTCGGGACGCAATAGTGAATCACGCCGTGTTGGGTAAAAGTCGGCTGCTCGTGCGTCGTGACCCGCGAAGTAGCAAAACAGCCGCCTTGGTCAATGCTGACATCAATAATCACTGCGCCTTGCTTCATCTGGGCGACCATTTCTTCGCTCACCACTACGGGAGTCCGCCCTGATTTGGAGTGAATGGCTCCGATGGCAACGTCCGCCGTGCGCAGCTCTTCCGCCAGATGATAGGGGTTGATGGCGGACGTATAAAGCTGTCGCCCGACCATATTTTGGAGCCGCATCAGTTTGTAAATATTGTTGTCAAAAATCCTAATGTCTGCCCCCAGTCCAAGTGCGGTGCGGGTAGCAAACTCGGCGACTACGCCTGCTCCGAGGATTACGACTTTTGCCGAAGGTACGCCCGAAATGCCGCCCAGCAAAACTCCCGTGCCGCCGTTGTCGTTGCTCAAAAGTTCGGCGGCGGTGAGCATGGCACTCAAACCCGCTATTTCGCTCATAATTCGGACGACGGGAAAAGTCCCAGATTCGTCCTGAATGTACTCCATAGCGAGAGCTATGATGCGTTTTTTTTGCAGTCGCTGGATATATTCTTGCGAGATGGTGGTCAGTTGGAGCGGCGAGATTAGGATTTGGTTGGGACGCATCAGCTCTATTTCTTCCAGTGTCGGGGGGGCGGCTTTTATCAGAATATCCGTTCCAAAAACTTCTTCGCGGCTGTGGGCTATTTCGGCGCCTGCCTCTGAATATTGAAGGTCGGTGAAGTTGGATTTTCGCCCAGCTTCCGTTTCTACGACTACCCTAAAACCGTTGGCGACCAGCGTAGCGACGGACGAAGGTACGAGCGCGACTCGTTGCTCTTGCATCGTGCTTTCGGTCGGGATACCGACGAACAGGCTACCCGTTTTTTGTTGTTTTTGCAGCGTTTCGGGCTGCGTCATGTACTGCGCTTCCGAAAAAATTTTAGGTATTGATATAGACATTTAGTTTCAAAATATTAAAAATTTTTATTGCTCTTTTGCAGCCAGTTGCTCCGCAATCAGTTGATTCCACTGCGCTTGTTTGGGGCGGTCGAGGCTGTGGCGAGTTTCGTTGTCGTAGCGGATTTGAAAGTCGCTCATTTCGCTGAATATTCGGTCGTAAGTGTTGCCCATTATTTCGTTGTAAGAATAGACTGAAATGGGTCTTTTGTTCAGTTCTTTTGCCAGTTTGCGGGCGAAAATTTCGCTGATGTCGAAGTGTCCTTGTTCGTGTTTGAGTGCGTAGTCGTTGTTTTTTTCGCTGCTGCGCACCCACGATTCGTGGCAGTCGAATTGGGCTACTACTTTGGTGCGCACATACGTCCTGTCGCCGATTTTTTCGTTGGTGGGGAAGGTCTGAAATCCAGAGTGCGTCATCGCTACTGCGGGTGAGCCTGATTCGGGTCGTCCCTTGAAGTCTGACCATTGCAGTCGTTCGGTCGGCGACCAGTTGATGTTACATTCTGTGGGCGTTTTGGAGCTTG
>JAYWGG010000351.1:0-11089 GCA_043778415.1 Saprospiraceae bacterium | reverse complement strand
GTTCGGTATCCAAAAGCGATGCCATGGCAGACCATGCAGCGTCAGTGTCCGTATGTTCGGACGACGGATAAGATTGATTTTGATTAATTTTTTTATTACGCATAGCTTTCGTTGGGATAATTTTTTTGGATAATAAGTTGCAAAATTTTCCGTGCTTGTGACAGGTGCCATTTGGAAGTTCCTACGCTGATGCGACAATTTTTCGCAATTTCTTCATGGGAAAGCCCTTCCAAAACAAAGCTGTCAAAGACGACTTTGGTAGCAGGTGGTAACTCTTTGGAGAGCTTCAACAAATCTTCTATATACAATTTGGAGTAAATATCGGGCAAAATAAATTCTTTTTGTAGCGCATCTTCGTCTGCAATAATTTGATTGTCGGCGTTCGCTTTAAAGAAATCAGACACTGAATGTACCACGATACGTCGCACCCAACCTTCAAAAGAACCTTCATTTCGGAAGTTTTCTATTTTTTTGAACACTTTTAAAAATCCATTATTCACTATCTCGGTTGCCTTTTGTCTGTCTTGAGTGTAGCGCAAACAAACCGAAAGCATCGAAGGAAAATACCTGCGAAAGAGTGCCTCCTGACATCGCCTGTCATTTTTGCAGCAACCCTCGATGATTTCGGTTTCAGTCATTTAAAATTTTTAAATAAATTTTTGCACTATATTTGTGACATAATATGTAAATATGTTAATTTCTTGTTAAAAACATATTCCGAGTCGCAATGCAATACGGTTGTAAATCCATGTTTCGGAGTAAAATCTACCGATGTCGTTGCGCCAAGTTTCTTCGTAATCGTACCTGATTTGTTGCAATCTGTAGCCTAAATCGAGCGTCATATTTACCCCCGAACCACCCGAAAACCGAATACCTACCGCAGGGTGAACATACATATTCCCTTTTGCGCCAATCAAAAAATCTGTAGTAACGATTTGAGGAAATCCGTAACCAAGTCCCAACGAGTAGAATGGAGTTAGCTTTTTTTGTAAAAAATAACCACGCAAATCTGCATTAATATACACCATAACATCGCCTTCGTTTTTGAACTTTTGTTCAGCACCAACGCCTATTCCAACGCCCAAAAGCCTATTGAATTGGTAGCCTACTGCCGCGTTTATTCCTCTTCCATATCGGATAACAGGTTGAGCATAAGCAGGGCTTATCCGAAAAGGCGTTGCATGAACTCCTACGAATCCGTACCAGCCATTTTCTCTAAATTCATACAAACCCGATGACTTCATAGTGGCGGGTTTGATAAATTCTTGAACTAACTTTTTTATCATGCAAGCAGGTATGTCCATCTGCAAACTATCGCCCAAAATTTGAATTTTTGTTTCCTTATCGGGTATGATTTGTAGGATTTTACCCCTTAAAATACTTCCATCTTTTAGGTACAAAATATCAACATGAGGAAGTTTTGTGACATCAGTTTGGGCATAAATGTCATTATATACCAATAGCAAAAAAGCAAAATACAGAAATTTATTCATAGCTTTTTATTTTTTGACTTCCATCTTACTCAATAATTTTAGGTTATTTGCATCTTGATAATCAAACTGAAAAAGTCCATTTTCTCCGACTACCAAAATAATCTTTCGACTTTCTAACGCAATCACATCATAAGTGTTTGCTCCTGTCCAATGCGACAATAATTCATTGTCAATATTACTGTCGTTGCTAACATCAAAAACTTTCAATCCAGCATCACACAAAAATAACTTATTTTCTGATACGGAAAGGCCTTTTGGACTGTTCATCTGATAAGATTTTATCAAAGTCGGGCTGTTCAAATTGCTAATATCAATCACATCGAGTTGATTTCGAACACCTCCGCAGTCCCCTACGTGCAATGTCACATAAGCGCGATTTTCGGTTGCAAATACAGGGTCACAAGCTCGTGCGTGCGTGAATTGAGAAAGCTGTCTTGGCGCACTTGGATTTGAGTTATCAAAGATAAACATTCCAGTGGTAGAGCCTATAAAAAGTCTATTTTTGTATGGAAAAATAGTTTCAATGCCAAAACCGACTTGGGTTCGACTCATAAATACTGGTGCTTTTAAGTTGGCAATATTGAAGGTTTGAAGGGAGGTATTATCGACCGCATAGAGGTAAGTATCGTAAAGCGTAAAGCGTGCTTGGGAGCCGCCGATACCGCTAATTGCTGACGGAACGGACGAATTTATAGAACCAATCGAATTAAAACTTGCATCGTCTATTGAAAAAAAAGCTACCTGTCCCTCATAATAATAGCTTGGAGAATTGCAGGGTACGCTTACAGTTTTTTCGTCATAGCCAGTAATGATGCCTAATGAAGGGTCGCCGGCGACTCCTAACGGAAGGAAAATATTAATTTGTCGAGATTCGATTTTGGGCTGCAAAATGTTAGATAAATCTATAGCCAAAAGGTCTGTAAAGTTATCGGCATATAAAATATCGCCTTTTATTGCCATGTCAATATTACCTGAAATTTTCAAAAAACCTACGGGCAACGGATTAGACGGATTTTGGTTGTCAATGATGTGCAAGCCTTCTCGTAACTCATTGATAATCAGGTAGTTTTTGTAAGAATAAATCTTACCTGTTTTTTTCAGTTCCCTCGCTGGGAGCATCGAAATACCCTCCGCCCGAATAGCTTCGAGCGTCTTGTAAATAGGAGTGTAACTGATGTAATTTTTGGAACTTACACATTTATCTTTCAGGCAAGACGTAAATGTGAGGCTGGCAAAGACAGAAATAAAAATTGCGGAGAACAAA
Organism: Saprospiraceae bacterium; assembly: GCA_043778415.1. Classification (GTDB taxonomy): domain Bacteria; phylum Bacteroidota; class Bacteroidia; order Chitinophagales; family Saprospiraceae; genus JAYUHK01. The sequence continues at coordinate 8,332 of JAYWGG010000351.1, read as the reverse complement.
ATAATTTTTTTCATAGCTTTATAAATTTATTAATTGATTAAAATATTTTTTAATTGACTTATAAATTATAAGACCGAACATTTTGACGAAAGGTTGGGTAGCTTCTGAAAAAATATAATTTGTCGTGCCGAAAAATCTATACAAACAACTGATAGTCAGATAGTTATTATTGTTTTTCTTTCACAAAAATTTCATCTTTTAGCCCTTTGTTTACCTGATAATTTTGGAGTTTGATGAATATTTTGCGACGTTTTTCTTCCGCAGTGTCGCCTTGTTTCTTCTTGGACGAAGTGAGTGCGGCAATCATTTTAGGAACTTTGAACTTTTTAATATCTACAGTAAAAGTCATTTTATCGGGCAAACCATACGCGATTTGAGAGCCATATTCGTACTCGGTGAGGATAGTTCCGTTGCTGCGGGTGGTCAGCTGGGATTTCAGGATAATATTTTGCTGGACATCAATCCATAACTTGCCCAAAATCAGGTCGCTGGTATCAACTTGTGAGAAAATATTTACAATGGTAGTTTTATTTTTTTCTATCATTTCTTCGCCTTGTGTGACAGCCGAAAATTGAGTAGTATCTTTCAATATTTTAGCGATTTGGTCAAAACCTTGACGCGGTACAATCGCTATACTTTTACTTTCCACTTTGAATTTGTCGGGTTGTTTGGTATATATTTTCGCGTTGATGGGCAACATATTGATAAAAGGCAAATCTACTTTTATGTTTGCTTCTACGGAGTAGTCTTTGGCTATCTGCAATTTTTTCAGCACATTGCGGAGCAAATTATTGGGATTTTGTGACTGCGAAAGCAAATTGTCACAAAAAGCGCAAATAACTAAAAATATTAAGATGTTTTTTTTCATGATAGAATATCTTTTTTCTTGAATTGTTGGATAGCAACGGTCAATAAAACGGTGATGTAAGTGAGCAGTATGACGACGGATTTTATGATTTCGTCGTAAGGCGGCGGGTTCTCAAAAAAGCTCCGCCATGCCGCCATGTGGGTCGTAAAAAGAAGCGGACGGACGTTGTCGAAAAGCGGTACGTCCAACGAACCAATGATTGTGAAGACAATAATAATACCCATAGTGGCGACAATCGGACCGATAGAATTTTCAGAAAAGCAAGATAAACAAAGGGCTAATGTAGCTACCGTTATCAAAGAAAGGTATGCCAAGCCGAAGCCACACAAGAATCTCCAAGGAATGTCATCGGCTTGAATAATATCTAAACCGTCGCTTTTTAGTACCATTAAGTCGCCGATGCCGAAGATGAATTTTGCTACTACGACCGCCATAAAACCCATCCAAAGAAGGACGATAAATGTGTAAGCGCAGCCTGCTAAATATTTGGACATTAGGATTTGGGTGCGCGAGATAGGCTTGGTGAGCAACATTCTGATAGTTCCCATTGCGCCCTCGCCTGACACCATATCGCCTGTCACAAAAGCGATTAATAACGGAATATGTATAATTACTAATTGGAGGATAATGAACGCCATTAGGTTGCCATTGAGGATATTTCCCTCGAAGTTGAGCGACTGCTCGAAGGGCTGCGTGATGAACGAAATATAAGTCATTCCGTCAATTTGCATCGCGACAAGAATGATGCCGACGATGATGGTAATGCCTGCGATGCTGATATAACTTCTGGGCTTGGCGGCGATTTTTAGGAGTTCGTTGTAGGTGCTGTTCCAGAACATTTCAGGCGTTGATTAATTTTAAAAAATAGTCTTCTAACTTTCTTTTCGTTTCGATAGAGTAAACATCTACCGAATTTTCACAAAATAGTTTATTGATTTTTGAAATTTCTTCATCGGAGCTGTGAAGAAGTATTTTACCGTCGTCTGATGGGTTTTCTTCGGTCACGTACTGGTTTTGGAGCAGTATTTTTTTGGCTCTTTCTGGGTCATTTACTCGGAAGGAAGCTACCAAATGCTCTGCATTCAGCAACTCTTTCACGTTGCCCTGCACGATGGTTTTACCTTTATTGATGATGACCATTCTGTTGGCAATTAATTCAATTTCGGACAAAATGTGAGAGGACAAAAGAACGGTTTTGTTGCGCTCATTTCTTAATTGGAGGATAAGATTACGAATATCTATAATTCCCTGCGGGTCTAATCCAGTCGTCGGTTCGTCCAAAATAATCAGCTCGGGGTCGTGAATAAGTGTCTGTGCAATCCCCAATCGCTGCTTCATACCGTGAGAGAAACCGCTCGTTTTATCCTTTTCTCGTCCTTTCAAACCTACAAATTCTATGATTTCGTGTATCTTACTTTTAGTAATATTTTTTCCAGATATTCGGGCGAATATCTCTATATTTTTTTCGGCAGAAAGGTATTTATAAAAGTCTGGTTTTTCAACAATACAGCCGATTTGTGACAAAATAAAATTTCTGTCATGATTTAGACTTTTTCCGAATATTTTTATCTCGCCTGCGGTCGGAAAAATCAGCGAAAGCATCATGCGAATGGTCGTGCTTTTTCCTGCGCCATTCGGACCCAAAAAGCCAAAAATATCTCCGCGAAATACGTCGAAACTCACGTCCGATACAGCTCTGAATTTGCCATAATCTTTGATTAAATGCTTGGCTTCTATGATTTTTTCTTTTGTATCGGTCACTCTTTTTTTATTTTTTCTTAAATTTTTTCGGTCTATTCTCAAATTCTTCAATCTCCTTCATCAGTGCTTTTAAGTCAAAAACGGACGTGTCCTCCGTAAAGTCAATCGTCTGTTGATACAACTCTCTGTCCATATCCATTACCGCGACGGGGATTTGTAGGTACTCCTCGATTTCTTTCAAAAGGGGTTTTTCTTCTTCGCTACAAAAAGAAACAGCGATGCCGCGATTGGTGCCACGCCCCGTCCTACCCACTCGGTGGATATAATTTTCGACCACATCGGGAAGGTCATAATTGACGACGTAATCTACATTTGGAATATCAATCCCGCGCGCACTCACGTCCGTAGCAACAAGGATTCGACCTTCGCCTGCCCGAAATTTTTCCATAACACTGCTCCGCGCCGACTGTTCTTTATCGCCGTGAATGGTCAAAGTTTCGATATTTACGCGCTCCATAGCAGCAGCAACTCGCTCCGCTCGGACTTTGGTTCGGACGAAAATAATGAATTTTTGACTGTCATTTTGTTTCAATATTCTCTCTAAAAAAAAGCGTTTGTCGTCCATTTTAATATGTGCGACAGAATGTTGAATATTTTTTGACACACGGTCTTTGGGAGAAATTTGAATCCGAATAGCCGCAGAGCGTATCAATGAATAGGCAAGTTTTTTTATTTTTTCATCAATCGTAGCCGAAAAAAACAAGGTTTGACGATTTTTGGGCAAATGTTTTTGCACATCTCTGATGTCGTTGTGGAAACCTTTGTCCAACATTAGGTCGGCTTCATCTAACACTAAAATCGAAGTTTGTGACAGGCTAATAAAGCCTTGATGTATCAAATCAAACATTCTTCCGGGAGTCGAAACCAGTATATCAATTCCCTGATTGAGTTGCTGGATTTGTGGTTGTTGCTCCACGCCACCTGTCAGCCCCAACGTTTTTATGTTCGTTCCTGACTCTAAATGGTGGAATAATTCAGCGATTTGGATAGCAAGCTCACGCGTTGGGACGAGAATCAGGCACCTAATTCCGTTCAAACCGTCGTTTCTCTTTCTCGAAATGGCTGCATTGATGATAGGAATTGCGAAAGCTGCTGTTTTTCCAGTTCCTGTTTGCGCAATCGCCAACACATCTTCCCCATTCATAATGTAAGGAATGGATTTGAACTGAATATCGGTTGGGCGTTTCCAGCCCAAAGATTCGATGTTATTTTTAATGGTCTTATCAATCCGATAGTCAGAAAATTTCATTTTTTACATTTTTTGTGACAACAATCAGTGTAATTTTGAACCAATTAAAGTCAAAAATTCGGTGCGTGTTTCAGCCTTTTGAAACGCGCCTGTGAAAGCTGAAGTGGTCGTTATGGAGTTTTGCTTTTGGACTCCTCGCATCATCATACACATGTGGCGCGCCTCGATGACGATTGCTACGCCGAGTGGATTGAGTGTATCTTGGATACAATTTAAGATGTCGCCAGTCAGCCTTTCTTGCACCTGCAAGCGGCGTGAAAATACATCTACGACTCTCGGTATCTTGCTCAAACCTACGATGTATCCGTTGGGAATGTAGGCGATGTGGGCTTTTCCGAAGAATGGCAGCATATGATGTTCGCACAAAGAGTACAATTCGATGTCTTTTACGACCACCATGTTGGAGTATTCTTCCTTGAACATGGCGGATTTCAGGATTTTTGACGCGTCTAATTGATAGCCGTGCGTCAAATATTGCATAGCTTTTGCAGCTCGCTCGGGAGTTTTCAGGAGTCCTTCGCGGGCAGCGTCTTCGCCCAATTCTTCCAAAAGTGTGAGGTAAGAGTTGCTTAAACTGCTTGTAATTTCGTTGTTGTAGATTTCTGTTTTCTTGTAGCCCATTCAGATTTTAAAAAAAAATTATATAAAAATGACACAGTTGCTTGGGAGCAATAAATTTTCTAACGCTTATTCACCAAAATATTCGGCATAGATATTCTCTGTTTCGTACAGTTTGATGGCGTGAAGCAGACAAGCTTCGGGTAACTTATTACTCAAGCGATTCCATATTATAACAACCAAATTTTCGGTAGTTGGTTGAGTATTGGGTGAAATAAATTCTACGTCGAGGTTTAGATTTTTGTGGTCTAATTCTTCTACGACTTCATTTTTAATGATTTCACTCAATATTTTGGCATCAACTACGAAGCCCGTAAACGGGTCTGGCTTGCCTTTAACGGTTACGAAAAGGGTATAGTTGTGTCCGTGCCAATTTTTATTGGCACATTTTCCAAAAACTGAAAAATTTTTTTCTTCGCTCCAATCCTCCACCCAAAGTTTGTGAGCTGCATTAAAATATTCGCGCCGAGTAAGATACACCATATATGTAGCAGTATTTTTTTTGCAAAATTACGCATAAATATGAAAGTTGCACGCTGCGAAGTCGAAAAAATCGGCTGTACTTCCAAAGTGTTGGATTGGTTCTGCTGTGCGCGGCTGCGAAAATTTAGTTTATGCTGAAGTATTTTAAATTTTTTTTACTAAAAATAACTACCTAAAATGTCACATATTCGAGCGATTAATATTATTACTTATTTTTTGTAATTTCATAATAATGGAATAAAAATCTAAAAAAATAAAAAATAAAAAATTTAATTTTTTTGTTAGCAAATATAAAAAAATATATTTTGAAACAGTTTGAAATTAGATATTTGTTTCAACATCTATTTTTGGCAAATAAGTGAAAATTATAGTCAAAAAACGTGTCACAAATTATTTTTCAGAGGTTTTTATATCGCCTTTTTTGCTTCATATTTGTATCAACGAAAGGGGAAAATAACAATCGTACTTTATTCCCAACGTTCCAAACTCTTCGCAAGCGCAACATTTCAAATCCCAATCTCGGGAAAACATTTTTTCTGCTATTTTCAAACAACATTCATCGAAAGCAACCGCTTTCAATTTTCTACAAACATTGATTTTTTCGGCAATCTAAATTGCTGTTTTCATAAAGCCAAAGGCTACGGACAAACATAAACAGGAGATATTTCGAAACTTTTTTTAGCACTACGAAGTGCTGTTTTTTTATTCGTGCAGGTTCACTACCGCCATTTCTTTTCTCACACACACAACAACTTGTTTATGAAAAATTGCTTCAACCACTTTGCGACTCTTTTTTTCGCTGTAGTTTTATTGACTTTTTTTAACCTTGCTGCTACCGCCCAAACTGCCGCAAACACTGCACTTGATGAGAATCTTGCGCCTACCAAAGCTACCCAACTTTCTATTTTAGTCCATATTGACAAAAATAGATTGTCCGAAAATTATCAGTTTAGTATTTCAGACCAATCTTTTCGTGCGACCGATATTCGCAAAAATAAACACAGTATTTTTCCTGCCGACATTAGACAATCAAACAGTGAAATGCACACAGAAAATAAATTAAAATGTGTATTTCGTGACAATCAAGGACGGACGATAGCAACGGCTATCGTCCAAAATCCTCTAAAACTTAATTTGGAAGGCATGACTGCCGACGATGAATTGACTTACAGCGCAGTCGAGATGGAAAACGGTAAAGTGATGGTTCGTACTGATTATACTAACAATATCTCACAGATGATAGTATTTGAAGGCGACGAAGACGGTAGCTGGAGTGCCAATCCGATTGGATTGTTGGCTATCGAAACTGAAAACAAATAATCAAATAACACACACAAAATTATGTTAAAATTTTACAAAAACATACTAAAAACTTTATTACTGCTCATAATTTTTTGTACGACAGAAATAACAAATGCACAGATTTTTTCTAAAACTGTCGTTTGGAACAATTCGAGCAGCTCCAACCGAGTGAATTTATATGTCATTCCCGACGGGTTTACGGCTGCCGAAATGCCAGCTTTTGCTGCCGAAACCGAGAAATTAGTAACAAAATTGCAAAATACGAGTCCGTTCAAAGAGTACATTAATTTTGTTAGAATCTTGAGAATTGACGTTCCTTCGGCGCAGTCGGGCACCAGCCACCCACATTCCGCAGGGGATTGCGGAGCGATGACTGCGACAGAACTGAAAGATACTTATTTCAAATCTACATTCGATATGGGAGGAATTCACCGTCTTTTAGTGCCAGATTTTAATTTAGTCCAGCAATTTTTATTCAAAAATGCGCAAGATTATGACATGGTTCTTATGATAGTAAATTCTCCGGTCTATGGTGGAAGCGGTGGCTCTATCGCCACTTATTCGCTACATTCGAGTTCTGTGGATATTGCGTTGCACGAGTTGGGACATTCTTTTGCAGGCTTGGGCGATGAATACACGGCGACGGGCTCGGGCTGTAGCGGCGGCTATCCAAACGTAGCCACTACGTCCGATATCAACGCCATTCCCTGGTCGGCTTGGGTGAATTATACGACAGTGCCGGGAGTGTGTGGCAACAGCTCTGATATTGGTTTGTTTAAAGGTGCGGGCTACTGTTCTACACAGTTTCGTCCCAAATGTACCTGCAAAATGAGGGACGTAAAAAAGGAATATTGTGAGGTTTGTAGCGAGCAAATCGTGTCAAAAATCCACAGTATTACCACTTTGCTGGAGCATCAAAATGGACTGACTGTCCATAATTTTAACATCGAAAAAGACACTTTGCTGTCGGGAATTTTGCTCCAAAGTACCAACGGTACGACCAACAGCAAGTGGATTTTGGACGGCGTAAAAGTTTTAGATAATAATTTGAACTATCTTTGTAAGCTCGGCGACCTTTCGTTTGGTACTCACAGATTGGTTCTCACGGCGACAGATAATAGTAATTTCTTGAAAATTGTGACAAAACCTTCGGACAGTTTGGTTTGGATTATCAATAGGCAAAACGGTAACAGCCAGCCAGTCACCGCAATACCGAATTATTTTTCGGTGTCCAATATTACAGAAAATTCTGCGATGGCTTCTTGGCTCGCTCAATCCGACGTTCCGACGTACCAAATTCAGTTCAAAGCAGCTAACGAAACCAACTGGGGAATGGCATATTCGTTGGGAAATACCAATTATTTCTCTAAATTCGCCTTGCTCGAGAATACAAATTATGAAGCACGGCTTCGGGCTGTTAAAAATAATTTGGCGAGTAATTACGCTTTTTCTACCTTCAAAACCCTGCCACCAACTATAAATTTATGTGCTATTCCGACCAATCTCACTGTTGCAGATATCCTCCCGTTCAATGCAACGGTGAGTTGGTCACTTCTTTCGGGCGTTCAGAGCTATGTAGTAAAGCACAAAATCAAGGGAAGTAGTGTAGTAACTTCGACTATTGTGACAGGCAATAATTTTGTACTTTCGTATTTAATTGCCAACACGGAGTATGAAATCACGGTACAAGCTGTCTGTGGAAATACGTTTGGTCAAGCGGCTTACTATGGTTTTAAGACAAAACTCATCGAGATTTGTCCCGATAATTATGAACCCAACAATTCGTCAAATTCGGCAAGTTCTATTCCTTTGAATACCGTTATCAACGGCTTGATTCCTACCGCAGACGACCAAGATTTTTATTTTTTTACGCTTCCGACGACCTCTAATGTGTCTGTCACGCTCAACAATTTGATTTTTGATTATGACATAAAACTTCAAAAGCAAGACGGTACCGTTATTGGGTTCAGCGCTTCGAGCGGAAAATCTGACGAAAATATTACCAAAACATTGCTTGCAGGAACTTATTTTGTCCGTATTTACGGCTTTTC
>JAYWGG010000350.1:0-3568 GCA_043778415.1 Saprospiraceae bacterium | reverse complement strand
CGAAGGCTTTTTCCATAAAAAAATGGCGCGGCAGCTCCAACATAGCCGAAAGTACGCGCTCGTCGTGGATTTTTTTTGCCCGCAACTCTTCTATCAACCGCTTCCGAAGTCCTTTGTGGCGGTAAGTATCAATCATAGTTAGATTCAGAATTTGTTTATAAAAGCGTCGCGACAGTCTGGTATCGCCGCAAAAAGAAAAAGTATTCAGGTACAAAAGTACTAAAAAAATAAGTATTTAGAAATTACTGATACCTTTGAAGTGTTGGTGGCTTCGGTGCGACCAATTTTTTGGCTTTACGGTCTGCGCGGCTCGTTTGGAATAACGTGTTTTTGTAAAATCCGCCTGCCGAGTGACTGGCTTTCATTTCCTTTTTTGACTTCCCAAAGCGTATCGCTTGCTTTTCTTGCCGCATTTTTTAGGTCAATAATCGGTTTGAAGTAGTCTTTTTCGAGGTCAAAATTATAAAAAATACATTCCATCGGCGTGATTAGCGAAGGATTGTGGAGCAGGTGTGTAGGCAGATTTTGAAGTTCGGGCAGCCATTTTTTGATAAAAATACCGTCGGGGTCGTGCTTTTCAGAGTTGTGAATCGGGTTGTAAATCCGAATCGTGTTGATGCCCGTCACGCCCGCTTGCATCTGAAACTGCGAAAAATGAATGCCGGGTTCGTAGTCCAAAAACATCTTGGCGAGATGCCCAACGCCCGCCTGCCAAGGCTGCCAAAGTGAGTGCGTGAGGAACGAAACTACCATCGCGCGCATCCTAAAATTGAGGTAGCCCGTCGCTCGGACGCAGCGCATACAAGCATCGATGAGCGGAAAACCAGTTTTTCCGTCTTCCCACGCCCGCAGCACCGCAGCGTCTGTGTCGGCGCGAAGATGGTCGTAAGCGGCATTGATGTTGTGAAATTCCATCTCCACTTCGCTCTCGAATTTTTGCATAAAATGGTCGCGCCAGCGCAGCCGCTCCAAAAAATTAGTAACATTGTTCTTTCCAATTCGCAGCGTGTTGGCGGTCGAAAACTGGTAAACTTGCTTACTCGATAGGCAGCCCCAAGCCAAATATGGCGAAACGCGCCCGCAATGCCTGCGCGCCAAGTCGGGCTTGGAGATATTTTTCATGTAGGTCTTACCGCGCGTATCGAGGAAAGAGTGGAGGTATTTCCAGGCGGCGGTTTCGCCTCCGGGCTGAAACTCTGGGCTGCGCACCGTGATAGTTTCTGGTAAGTCAGCTCCAATCAATAGTTGGCGAAGTGTGGATTCGATGCGATTATTGAATGGCGTAAAACGTGTAAAGTCAGCATTTTGTATTGGCTTTTTGGCAATCGAATACCAATCGTCTTTCCACGTCTTGCGGTGCTTGAGTCCGCGATAGATGCCGCTCATTTGGCTTTCTTGCCAGTCAATGCTGTGTTTTTTGAAAAGTGTTTTGAGGCGGCGGTCGCGGTCGAAAGTGAGGTTTGTACCTATTTCCTCGTAAGAGAAAATGTGGTTTATGGTGTAGTTGGCGATAAGATTTTGGAACACGAAATCAGCTTCGTTGTGACAAATCAAAATGCTTAAATCGCTGGCTGTCAGTCGCTTATTCATGTCCGAAAGACTTTCGTACACAAAGCGATGATGCCGCACATCACTGTCGTAGTGCTGCATCAAGGACGGCTCGAAAGTATAGAGCAGCAGCGTATTGCCGCCCATCGCAGCCGCTCGCTGCAATGGCTCGTGGTCGCGCAATCGCAAATCTCTTTTAAACCAAACGATATTTAGCAGTTCTTTCATCTTTGGTCAAAATTTTTGCTGTTGGGTTTGGTTTGGTTTGGTGCTGCTGTTAAGGAATGAAAAAAATAGGTAATTATTTTAGACACATTTTCAGCTATCAGAAACCAATTTTAACACCAAACCCAGTATTTTGCTTTTGGTGTACATCTGGAACAATATCATTGTCGTGAAGTTCTACAAACTTCAAGTTTTTTATGCCTTTGATTTCGGAAGGGACTTTTTTGAAATGGTTGTTGTTGAGGTACAAAAGCTCTAAATGGCTCAATCGGCTAATATTTGCGGGCAAACCTTTCAAATTGTCGTTTTCGAGATGCAAAGATTTTAGATTTTTTAGTTTGCTGAGGGTCGAAATATTTTTTCCCAGCTGAAATTTTTTGTCATCGTTGATGTACAACTCTTGCAGGTTCTGCAACTTGCTGAAAGAAGAAGGCAGCGTTTTGAAGTCATTTCCGCTCAAATCCAGCACTTTGAGATTCGCTAAAAGCCCAACGCCGGGCGGAATTTGCGGCAGGTGGTCGTTTTTCAAACTCAAATATTCCAAGTTAGAAAACTTTGTCCATATCGAGTCGGGTATGCGCAGCGACGAGCTATCGAGTGTGAGGCGATAGACTTTTGCGGGATTTTTTAGCGCGTCTTCGATGGTAAAAAAATCTTTTTTCAGCAGTGCAGAGTCCGAAATTGTTTGCGCATTGGAGCTGTTGGCTAAAAAAGTCAGCAGCACAAAAAAGAAGAATGGTGTGTTTTTCATTGTTCAAAAGATTGTTTGCGGGTCGCCTACTTTGTATTGCGGTGTTCGGCTTGTCCGCTTGGTTTTATAACGTGTTAGGGCGTAAAAAAATTACACCCGACAAAATTATTAGTTCGTCGCTGCACAATGTATGAAAAATATTGCGCAGCGACTATTCAATCAGTTGTCTTTTATTTCAGCACCGTTGTTGTTTTCGACAGCAGACGGCTTTCTAAATAGGTCAAGATAAAAACCAATTTGCAAAAAATTTCGTCCTGTTTCGTCGTTGATTTTATAGTCAAATTGGCGAAGATAACCCACTTGAAGCGTTATCGGCTGCGACGGTTTGTAACTGAAAGCGAGCAGCAGCCTGTTCCGCTCAAAATACGGCTCTTTGGTGGTAAAAAATAATTCGTTGCTCACATTCAACTGATACGGCTTGTATTTTTTATTCACTTCGCTGCCGAAAGGGTAAGACAGTCCCAACCGATACCTGAAACGGTTGCGATAGCCGTTGCTCGTAAATCTGAACTCTGTCCTGTATCTTTGCTCTATTTTGAGGCTCGACAGGGACTGAAAAAGAGTCATTTGTGACCAAACTCTGAACTCGTTGTTGTTTTTGGGCAGCACAAAATCGCCTCCTTCCTTGTACGTTTGGTAGCTGCCCGCGCAGACGGCGAAAGCGGCGTTTTTGTGAACTTTATAGCTGGCTCCCGCTTTGTACTCGTAGTAATGAAAGTCCGAATACAACTTCAAAGAACGGAGTTGGGCTTCGGCAAAAAAACTCAATTTGTCGTCAGTGGTATATTTTAAATTCAAAATATTCCAACTTCCCAACTCGTTGGTTTGGGCGTTCAACCTGCTGGACGCAAGTACGAAAATAATGGTGGATATAACAATAGACTTCATCTATTTATTTGACGGCGTGTTACGATTCTTTTGCTTGTGCAAAAACATCTTGAATATTAACTGATGTTACGCAGAAACATTTTGAGTGGTTCATTTGAGCTTAATTTTTGTAGTTATTTACTTGGTTTTTGTCACTTTTTTCCTTGATGAAAAAAG
>JAYWGG010000349.1:0-11139 GCA_043778415.1 Saprospiraceae bacterium | reverse complement strand
ACAAAACTCCGAAAAACTTCGGGGTCAGTAAATACTTTTTTAAAATAAACTTCATTGTCCAAATTGACTAATCGCATGGCACAGTTTTTTAGTTTTTTCTATCAATAAATACAAAAAATTGGCTCAATCTTCCCAAAATTTTATTTCTTCACATACACTCCGTGAAAACGAAGCAAATGCTCTGGCGATTGCTCGTTGTATATAAAAAGTGTGAGCAAAGATTTTTTTCTACCCGAAATAGGAAACAGTATTTTTATCGGATTGTGTACGTAGCCGTTGTCGTCGAACATCAAGATTTGGCGGTTGCGTGTTGGGATTCTGAACAGCAGCAATTCCTTTGCAGAGGCAGGAAGTGGCACGTCCCCGTAGCCTTCTTCCTCCAAAAATTGCCGTATCATCTCGAAGCTGTACGCCAACGTGGAACCCGCAAAAGTTACTTTATACTCCCAGCCGTCGCTCGTTCCGCCCTCGTAATCGGAGCCAGCAGGAGGAAATTCTTCTTTTATCACAGCTAAATCAACAATTTACTTTTTTAAAAGCTCAAAATTACATAATTTCGTGCAACCAATATAAAAAAAATTGAACTCAATTTTATGACCCAAGCAATTATAGCGGCGCAAGCTGCCCTAAAAAAATATTTTGGCTACGATACTTTCCGTCCTATGCAGCAAGAAATTATTCAAACTGTTTTTGAAGGACTTGATTCGGTGGTACTGATGCCAACTGGCGGCGGCAAATCCGTGTGTTACCAAATTCCAGCTATTGTTTTGGAAGGCGTTTGCGTAGTCGTGTCGCCGCTCATCGCACTGATGAAAGACCAAGTCGAAGGCTTGCGAAGCAACGGTATCGAAGCCGCTTTTCTCAACAGCTCGCTCGACTATCGGGAGCAGCAGCAGGTAGAAAACGACCTATTCAATGGGAAATATAAGCTGATTTATGTTTCTCCTGAAAAATTAGTGTCGCAAAATTTTCTTCCGCTTCTCAAGAAAATAAAGATATGTTTGATTGCCGTAGATGAAGCGCACTGTATTTCGGCGTGGGGACATGATTTTCGTCCCGAATATATGCAAATGCGCTTTTTGAAAAAAGAATTTCCCGACACGCCTTTCGTCGCCTTGACTGCAACGGCGGATAAAGTGACTCGAAAAGACATCATAGAGCAACTCCAACTCCACGAACCGCAGGTGTTTGTTGCCTCCTTCGACCGCCCGAATCTGAGCCTTGAAGTGCGACCCGGTCAGAAAAAGATGGAACAAATTGTGACATTTTTGAGCAAACACAAAAACGAATCGGGAATTATCTATTGTCTGAGCCGAAAAACAACCGAAGATTTGGCTGGAAAACTGAACCAAATTGGTATCAAAGCTGCTTTTTACCACGCCCAAGTGAGCAGCCGCGACCGCTCGGAAGTGCAAGAAAAATTCATAAACGACTCTACGCCAGTCATTTGCGCTACCATTGCCTTCGGAATGGGGATTGACAAGAGTAATGTTCGCTGGGTTATTCACTACAATTTGCCCAAAAATATCGAAAGCTACTACCAAGAAATTGGGCGCGCAGGGCGCGACGGAGCCGCCGCCGAAACGATGCTTTTTTATTCTTACCAAGACGTGCGCGTGCTGCGCGAAATGTTGGAGAGCAACGAAGGCGAAAATCAAGCGTTGCAAATCGCAAAATTGGAGCGAATGCAGCAATTCGCAGAGGCGGCGATTTGTAGAAGAGAAATTTTATTAAATTATTTTGGCGAACATCGTGACACGCAATATTGCGGTAATTGTGACGTATGCAAGCACCCGCCGCAATATTTTGACGGTACGATGATTGCCCAAAAAGCACTGTCGGCACTGATGCGATTAGACGAAAAAGTGGGCGCTATGATGCTGATAGATGTGCTGCGTGGCTCCAACCGCCAAGAAATTATCCAACGCGGTTTTGATAAAATAAAAACCTACGGAGCGGGCAGAGATTTGAGCCTCGCCGAGTGGCAACATTATATCCAGCAGATGCTACATTTGGGACTGATAGAAGTTGCCTACGACCAAAAAAGCGTCCTCAAAACCACCACTTCGGCAAAAGCAGTTCTCTTTGAAGGGCGAAAAATTCAGATGGTCAAAATGCAGGAAACCATAGACAGAACCGCAGAAATAAAGACTTTATCCACGCCCAAAACAGCTACGCAGCAACTGAAAGACGAGCTTTTCGAGGAGCTTCGGCAGCTTCGCAAAAAGCTGGCGCAGGAGCGCGGCATACCGCCTTACTTGGTGCTGACCGATACGACGCTCCTCGAAATGGCGCAACTTCGCCCTACTTTCGACCACGAATTACAGCGAATCGAGGGTTTTGGAGAGCGCAAAATCCAGCAATATGGCGACGCTTTTCTCAATGCCATCCGACAATTTGTGAGCAATAAGTCGGGAGAAGGCGTAAAAATCAAGGGAGCTACACACGCCCTGACGTTTGAACTGTACAAAAATGGATTGAGTGTGGAGCAGATTGCAGAGCAGCGAGGTCTGAATCCTGTGACTATTTTTTCTCACTTGGTGCATCTGTATGAACTCGGAGAAAGTATAGATTTGGACAAATTTGTGACAAAAAGTGAACGAGCGGAAATTGGAAAAATTTTAGCCCGACTTCAAGAACCATACAAACTCAAAGACGTTTTTGACGCACTCGGCGAGCAAATATCCTACCAAAAAATACGAGCGGCGATTGCGCTCTCTGGTAAAAAAGTAGCCGCAAAGCCATAAAATAGTATCAGAATTATATCACTTATGGGCAAAAAAAAGCCACGCTTTCAGGGATATTGAAATAACGTGGCAAATTTATTGATAGTGTCAGCAAAAAAATCTATAACATAATTGGAAAAAAACTCCAATAAAAAATTAAATTCTGTGCGAATTTCTTAATGGTGGCTTATTTGTGTTATAAATCTTCTGACAATAAAAAACTATCAACTAAAAAAAATATAATTTGTTAGACTAAAAAAAACCGTATGAATTGGGTCGCTCCGATTGCACTGTTTGGGCAAAGCAGTTATTTGTGTTATCTTGGGTCATCAATCGGAAAATACAGGACGGAGTGTGCAAGACAAAAAAAGTTTCTTTTTGGAAGAGCTTTTTGTTTCTGACACTATCTACTGTATTCCAAATAGTTTGCCAAACTTTGCTAAAAACGTGTTTCGCAACACATAATTTTTTTTATCATAAAATAAAAAAATTTAATATGGTAGCAGCAGCAAGCTAATTTTTATCCTTTTATGTCCCAAGAAATTATTAATTTTGCGTATCGCAATTTGTTTTAAAAAAAATCAATACTTTTTTATAAATGTTTTCAAAAATTATAACCTGTTTGCTGTTCGGAGCGTTGCTAATCAGCGGCTGTCAAGACGATAAAAAAAAGCAAATGCTCCAAAAATTATCTGGCAAATGGGACTTGCAAGAAGCTCTGCGCAACAATAAAGCGACCGAATCGCTGCAAAATGCCTACTACGAGTTCCGTCCAGACGGCTCCATGACCACCAACATCACGGGCGTAGAAGAAACAACACCTTTCGAGTTGGATAAAAATATCCTGACCCAGCGAGTCGTCCCCGCCGTGGCGTACAGAATAGACCAGTTGGACGAAAAAAATCTCGTGTTGGCTACCAATATTCAAAGTTTTGACTTCAAACTGACCTTGACAAAACATTGATTAGGAGGGAGAAAATGAGTAGTTTATTTTAGACGCATTCCTAAGGAATGAAGAAAAAATAAGGTACTTAATTTTTTCCAATCAATTCAAACAATAACAAGGCATTTTTGAGGCGCAACGCAGGGCGTTG
Organism: Saprospiraceae bacterium; assembly: GCA_043778415.1. Lineage (GTDB taxonomy): Bacteria > Bacteroidota > Bacteroidia > Chitinophagales > Saprospiraceae > JAYUHK01. The sequence continues at coordinate 7,319 of JAYWGG010000349.1, read as the reverse complement.
AAACGAAAAAATAACGCAGTGATTGGTTGTAATTTAACAGAAAAAATGAGTAGTTTATTTTAGATACATTCCTAATGTAATTTTAAACTAAAAAAATTTGGCTATGAAACTAATTATCTCAATTTTGTACTTGGCTATCGGCATTTCGTGGTCAGCGGCAGCTATTGACGCAAGCGTGAGCTGCGCCGTGTTCAAAAGCGGGACTCAAAATTATGCCGAAATTTACCTCTATATCGTCGGAAGTACCGTCAAATACCTTCCCATCGATACCACCACAGGCAACTATCAAGCGGCGGTGGAGGTCGTGATTTTGTTCAAACAAAAAGAGCAGATTGTCAAGTTCGATAAGTACCAGCTCAAAACCATTCCGTCCAAATTTTCTACCGATTTTATTGACCTCAAACGATATGCTTTGCAGGACGGCGACTACGACGTGGAGGTGTCGGTGACGGACGCTCATCAACTCAAAAATGCACGCACTTTTACGCAGTCAGTTCATGTAAATTTTGAAAAAAATAAAGTCCAACAGTCTGATATTCAGTTGCTTAGCAATTTTAAAGCCGACTCTACGTCAGGAAGTGCTTTGGTCAAAAACGGCTACGCACTCGAAAGTGTTCCGTTTGGTTTTTATGACAAAAATGCTTTCAAACTGGCTTTTTACCACGAAATATACCACACCGACCAAGTCATAAAAGATGATTTTTTACTCACTTTTGGTATCGAAAAAATAAACTCGGGCGGCAACCAAACCGTCCTCATCGCCCACAAAAAGCGAAGTGCCAAACCAGTAGATGTCCTGTTGCAACAAGTAGATATTAGCCAGATAGCGTCCGGAAATTATTTGCTTTTTATCGAAGTTCGCAACCGCGCAAAAGAACTGTTGAGCCGAAAAACCATCGCCTTTCAGCGAAGCAATCCCAATCTGAACCTTTCGCTCAAAGATACATTGGCAAACGAAACGCTCGACAAAGAGTTCGTGCAGCAGCTCGGAAAAGACTCGCTGCGCTACGCCCTGAAAGCCATTGCGCCAAAACTTCGCGGCGACGAGGTGCAAGTCATCAACACCATCATCGCCAACGGGACGCTGACGGCACAGCGAAATTTTTTATTCAGGTACTGGACCAACCAAGCTCCAAACCAACCAGAGTTCGCCTACAAAAAATTTATGGAAGTAGCCCACGCCGCCGATAGACTCTACAAGTCGGGCTTCGGCTACGGTTTTGAAACCGACAGAGGCAGTATTTTTATCAAATATGGCAAGCCCGACGATCTAATTTCGGTGGAGGACGACCCTTCTGCTCCGCCTTACGAGATTTGGGTGTATCACAGTTTTCCGCAAACCAAGCAAACCAACGTCAAATTCGTGTTCTACAACCCGTCGCTGGCGGGCGGCGACTACCGTATTTTACACTCCACCGCTCGCGGCGAATACAACAATCCACGCTGGAAAGTCGAGCTTTATCGCCGAAATGCACCTACCGAAATACAGGGCGGCAGCGCGTTCGACGCTACCGAAATGCAAGGAAACATCAACCGCAACGTAAGTCGCAATTTTGATGATTTGTGAACAATATTAATCTTTAATTTGCAGCTGCGTTCAAGCCACTACACTCGCTCGATGACGATTGCGCTTGCGCCGCCGCCGCCGTTGCAGATAGCTGCCAAACCAATTTTGCCTGATTTTTGGTGCAGCACGTTGGTCAAAGTGGTAACTATCCGTGCGCCCGACGCGCCGAGCGGATGCCCGAGTGCGACTGCGCCACCAAACACATTGGTCTTGCTTTCTTCGACTCCCATGACCTGATTGAACGCCATCGTGACGACCGAAAATGCCTCATTGACTTCAAAAAAATCCACGTCGGCTATCCTCAATCCCGCCATTTGCAGGGCTTTTGGTGCTGCCAAAGTTGGTGCCGTCGTGAACCATTCTGGCTCTTGCGCAGCGTCGGCGTAGCCTCTGACGAGTGCCAAAGGAGTCAGACCCAATTCTTTGAGTTTTGATTCGCTGACCAAAACGAGTGCCGTCGCGCCGTCGTTGATAGTAGATGCGTTGGCGGCAGTCACGGTGCCGTCTTTCGTGAAAGCGGCGCGCAAGGTTGGCACTTTCGAAAAATCTACTTTTGTGAATTCTTCGTCTGTTTCTACCAAAATATTTCCTTTTTTATTCTCTACTGTGACAGGGATTATTTCTGATTTAAAAAATCCTGCGCTGCTCGCTGCAGCTGCGCGCTGGTAGGATTGTATGGCGTAGCGGTCTTGCTCTTCACGGCTGATGTCGAATTTTTTTGCGGTTGCGTCCGCGCAAACGCCCATCGGCATCAAACCGTAAGCGTCCGTCAAGCCGTCTTTTGCTAAGCCGTCGGTAAGCTCGGCGTTGCCGTATTTCGCTCCCCAACGGACGCTCGTGGCGTAGTACGGGATAGCGGACATATTTTCCATACCGCCCGCTACCACTACATCGTTGATGCCCAACTGTATGCTTTGCGCCGCCAACATAATGGATTTCATGCCCGAAGCACAGACTTTATTGACGGTCGTGCAGACGACGTGGCTGGGGATTCCTGCGCCCAAAGCAGCTTGTCGAGCCGGAGCTTGACCGAGATTGGCGGAGCAGACATTACCCATAAAAACCTCTTGCACTTGCGCTGGCTCTACGCCCGCACGCGCCAAAGCGCCCTTGATAGCCGCAGCACCCAGCGCGGTCGCGCTCACGCTCGACAGCACGCCACCAAAGCTCCCAATCGGCGTGCGGACAGCCGAAACGATATAGACTTTTTGCATATTTTTTTAGATTTTCAATTTCAGAACAATAGAGAAATATCTGAAATATATAAAATTATTTAGTTAAAATTTAGTTAAAATTATTTTTATAACAATCCTTCTTTTTTGGCTTGTTCGTCGTAGCCATGAAGTTGGACGGGTTTTTCGTTTTTACGAAGTTTCATATTCAGCAATTCTATTCCCATCGAGAACGCTATGGCGAAATAAAGATAACCTTTCGGCACTGAGCCCACGCCGTTGTCGAAAAATTGAACTTCAGCGCCGTGGCAGCCTTCGGCGATGAGCATAAAGCCAATCATAATCAAAAAAGCCAATCCCAGCATCTGAATAGTCGGGTGTTCATTGACAAATTTGCCGACTGGTCCCGCGAAAGCCATCATAATTCCGATAGAAAAAACAACGGCGAGTATCATTACCGTGACGTTTTGCGTCAGACCGATAGCGGTCAGGATAGAGTCGAAAGAAAAAACGATATTGATGAGCGCGATTTGGACGATGACTGCGGTGAGCTTGTCTTTTACGGACGCATCGGGAGCTTTCACATCGTCGTCGGGATTGGACTCTAATTTGTTATGGATTTCAGATGTACTTTTGTAAATCAAAAACAGTCCGCCGATGACCAAAATGATACTTTGCCCCGACGGCGCGGTTTTGAACCAGCCCCAATCGAGATGGAACAGTGCGGTCTGCATCGAAATAAGCCACGAAATACCGAACAGCAAGATGATTCGGAAGAGCATTGCGAGCGCGAGTCCGGTGTTGCGTGCTTTTCGTTGGTCGGCTGCCTGCAGTTTATTGGCAGCGATAGAGATGAAAATGATGTTGTCAATTCCCAATACGATTTCGAGGAATGTGAGTGTCAGCAAGCTGATCCAAAATTCACCATCGGTAAACATATTTATATCCATAATTTTTTAGATTTTTTTTAGTTGGTTTTTTATTTTTTTAAAAAAAATTACACTTCCAGTTCTCGTTTTGCTTCGTCCCAAAGTTCGTCCATAGCGGCGAGCGACATTTCGGAAAGTGGCTGGCTGGCGTGACTTTCTATGTATTCGAAGCGTTTTTTGAATTTTCGATTGACGCGCTCCAACGCAGATTCGGGTTCGATGCCCACAAAGCGGGCGTAGTTGATGAGCGAAAAAAGAATATCGCCAAACTCCTCTTCTTGTTTTTCTTTTGAAAAATTCAAATCTTGCGCTTCGCGAAATTCTCCGATTTCTTCTTCTACTTTCGCCCAAACTTGTTCTTTATTTTCCCACTCGAAGCCGACTTGTTTGGTTTTTTCTTGCATTCGGTAGGCTTTTACCATAGCGGGCAGGGATTTTGGCACGCCTTCGAGGACGGATTTTTTGCCTTCTTGGAGTTTGATTTGCTCCCAATTTCGCTTTACTTCGTCTTCGTCTGCCACTTTTACGTCGCCGTAAATATGCGGATGTCGCTTGATGAGTTTGTCGCAAACGCCGTTGAGTGCGTCCGCAACGTCAAAGTCACCTGTTTCGGAGCCAATTCTGGCATAAAAAACGAGGTGCAGCATCAGGTCGCCGACTTCTTCGCAAATTCCTTTTTTGTCGCCGTCCAATATAGCGTCTGCCAGCTCGTAGGTTTCTTCGATGGTCAGGTGTCGCAAACTCTCAAAAGTCTGTTTTTTGTCCCAAGGGCATTGCTCGCGAAGTTCGTCCATGATGACGAGAAGTCGCTCGAAAGCCTGCAATTTATTTTTCATAACTAATTGATAATCAATATTTTGTTTGAATTTCGGAATCGTGAGTTAAAACGCTGGCAGGGTTTGAATTTATAAAAATACAAATTTTCAAATAAAAATAACCTTGACAGTGTACTCAAAACTTACAGACCAATCAGGGCTGGACTCATACCCATATTGCTGAATCCGCCGTCGTGGTAGAGATTTTGCATAGTCACAGAGCGCGTCAAATCGCTAAAAAGTGTGATGCAATAATCGGCACAGGCTTCCGCGCTGGCGTTACCGAGTGGCGACATTTTGTCGGCGTAGTCAAAAAATTCTTTGAACCCTTTTACGCCACTTCCTGCGGTCGTAAAAGTGGGCGATTGTGACACGGTATTGACGCGTACTTTTTTGAGCGTACCGAAGTGATAGCCAAAGCTCCGCGCAAAACTTTCGAGCAATGCTTTCGATTCCGCCATTTCGCTGTAGTCGGGAAAAACGCGCTGTGCAGCTATGTAAGTCAATGCCAAAATACTTCCGCCGTCGTTGATAGCGTCGAGTTGGAGCATCGTCTGCATCATTTTATGAAAAGAAATAGCCGAAATATCGAATGTTTTTTGCATAAAATCATAATTCAAATTGGTATAATCTTTTCCTTTTCGGACGTTGAGTGACATTCCGATGGAGTGCAGCACAAAATCCATTTTTCCGCCAAAATGTTCCATCGCTTTTGTGAATAAATTATTCATATCTTCGAGCGAAGTAGCATCGGCGGGAATAATCGGCGCACCAATTTGCGCGCCTAATTGGGCGATGGCTCCGAATCTCATCGCCACTGGCGCATTGGTGAGGACGATTTGCGCACCCTGTGCGTGAGCTGCCGTAGCAACTTTCCATGCGATGGATTGCTCATCGAGCGCGCCAAATATAATTCCTTTTTTACCTGCTAATAAGTTGTTTGACATATTTTTTATTTTGAATTTGTGCGATATAAATAGCTTTATTTCTTTTCCAACCAGCGTTCTATGTTGGTTTTTATGCGTTCTTCTATATTTTGCGTGTCGGCTTTTTTAAATTTTGTACCAGTTACTTGCTCAAAAAGTTCTATGTAGCGGTCGGAAATCTGGCGCACCCACTCGTCGCTCATCGGCGGGATTTGCTGCCCGTCTTTGCCCTGAAATCCGTTGGTAATCAGCCATTCGCGAACAAACTCTTTGGAAAGTTGGGCTTGTTTTTCACCTTTTTCTTGGCGCACTGCGTAGCCTTCGGCATAAAAATAACGGGAGCTGTCGGGCGTATGGATTTCGTCTATTACGCAGATAGTGCCGTCACTTTTCGTGCCAAATTCATATTTTGTATCTACCAAAATCAATCCGCGAGCCGCAGCCATTTCTGTTCCGCGCTGGAATAATTGGCGGGTATATTTTTCTAAAACCAAATAATCTTTTTCGGAAACGATATTTTCCTCCAAAATATGCTCTCTCGAAATATCTTCGTCGTGTCCAACGGCGGCTTTCGTGGTCGGCGTAATAATGGGTGACGGAAACGGGTCATTTTCTTTCAATCCGTCGGGCAAAGTAACGCCGCAAAGCTCGCGCCCGCCCGCAGCGTAGGTGCGCCACGCGTGACCCGCCAAATAACCGCGAATAACCATCTCTATTTTGAACGGCTCACAGGCTTCGCCAATGGCGACATTGGGGTCGGGCGTGGCGTGAAGCCAGTTGGGGACAAGGTCGGAGGTCGCCGCCAAAAAGTGCGCCGCCAACTGATTGAGTACCTGTCCTTTGTGTGGAATGGCGCGAGGCAGCACACAATCAAAAGCCGAAATTCGGTCCGACGCAATCATAACTAACTGACTGTCAATAGTATAGACATCTCGAACTTTGCCTTTATAAAAAGCGGTTTGCCCTTCAAAATGAAAATGTGTGCTACGAATGGTATGTTGGTCGGTCATAAAATTGGACTGTTGGACGATGCAAAACTACAAATTTGCTTACAAATCGCAGTCCAAAAGTACATCAAAAATGCGAAACCTTTACGAGATATTCTAAAAAATATGCTTTTAGAGTTCGATTTTTCCTTCAAAGACTCGGTGTGCGGCTCCGCAAAGCCAGATGTTGGTAAAAATATCATCGTTGCGTTGCAGTCGGACGTATAGATTTCCGCCTTTGGTTTCAAACGCAATGCGCTGACTGTCAAACAGTTGCTGCTGGAGGCAAAAAGAAATGGCGGCGGCGGTCACGCCTGTGCCACAAGAAAGTGTTTCGGCTTCCACGCCGCGCTCGTAGGTAGCGATGCGGAGCTTACGCACGCCAACTTGCTCCACAAAATTGACATTCACACCATCGGCGGCGAATCGGTCGGAGTGTGCCGTGTGTCTGCCTTCTTCAAAAATATTTATTACCTTCAAATCGTTCACAAACCGAACATAATGTGGTGAGCCAGTATCCAAAAGGAAAAAATCCAAATTTTGTGCTACGTTTTTTACGTCTATCATTTTAAGTTCTACTTCGCTGGCGGTAATTTTTGCTTCGTGAAGTCCGTCTATCGCCTGAAAAACGCAGCTTGCGCCCGTGATGCCCAAACTGTTGGCAAACGCGACGATGCAACGTCCGCCGTTGCCGCACATCGTGCTTTCGCTGCCGTCGGCATTGAAATAAACCATCTCGAAGTCGGCTGTTGCGTGCTTTTGGAGCAGAATCAAACCGTCCGCACCGATGCCGAATCTTCTGTCACAAATTTTATTAATTTCGTATTTATTATTTCGCGAAAGCGGCTGACTTTCGCGCTGGTCAATCATCACAAAGTCGTTTCCTGTCCCCTGATATTTGTAAAAATGAATTTGCATATTGTT
>JAYWGG010000348.1:0-11168 GCA_043778415.1 Saprospiraceae bacterium | reverse complement strand
CGCGTGCGCGTGAAAGTTCATTGCTGGGTAGTGTGATGATGGTATTTTCGACATCTTCGGGGCGCAAAGTGCCATTCGCAAACTGCTCTAAAAGCTGGCGCGCGTGGATAACTTTGTAGCCATAATCCCGAAAAGCATCTTCCGTTTTAGGGTTTCGGTCGTAGGTAATCGCTACGCCAGGACGCAGGCAGACCAGATTGCAGCCGTCCGTCCATTGCTCCCGCTCCTGCCACGGCGATTCGCCGTCGCCACTCAGCACAAATTTCATTTTTGGGTTTATTTCGGCACGAATAAAATCTTTTACCGAAGTATAAATCGTGGATTTTCCGTTGCTTCTGTGCACTTCTACATACGAACTCAAGCCGTCAATGATGATAGGTTTGAACGCCGTAGTATGGTTGTAGTTGATGTGCGTGAAAATCGTATCGAGGTGCATATAGGCGCGGTCGGGCGGAATATTGACCTGCACTACATTTTTTACGACTCCTTTCTCAAATAAAATTTCTTTCAACAGCTTGATACTGTGGGCGTTGGTGCGCTCGCTGCACCCAATCATCAAATAATCTTTGTTGATAATCATCACGTCGCCGCCTTCGATGGAAACGAAATCACCTTTTTTCGACGGCGGAAATTCATCTACCAAGTTGAGGTTGATGATTCGATTTTGCTCTTTTGCCTCCTGAAAAATTGGGTGCGCCGTAAAAATAAATCGCGCCAAAAAGTTCTCCCGAAATCTCGCCGACTTGGCGGCTTTTGTGATAATAATATGGTCGTTGATGACGACAGCAATGTCGCGAGTAAAAATAAAATTTGGAATTGGGTCGAAAATATAATGATCGCTTTTGGATAGGTAGCCCGTAATGAGAACGTCCGCCAAGTCTTCGTGCGACAGATCAACCAATAGACTTTTATAGCTTTTCGGCAGCTCTTCATAGTCAATTATTTCGTCAATCATCCATTGTTTGCTTTCATTGTCCGCTCCGAGTGCTTCACTCAACAAATCACGTGTTTCTAAAACATTTTCTTCGCCCAAAAAAGCACGCAATACTTTTGTGAAAACGTCATGTTCTTCTTGCATATTTGGCAAATGAACAATATCGTCAAATAAAAGTTCTTCGGCATCTTTGGGCGAGATCCTCGAAATACCTTCATCTGGACGATGAACGATGACGCGTTTGAGGATTCCTATTTCCGAACTTGCATTAATTTGACTCATTGATTTGGATTTGATGATACGAAGCGATGTGTAAAGATAGAAAAAATTAGTCTAACAACAACTCTGGACGGTACTCGAAGTGCATGGTATCGTGATGAAACCATTTACCGCCCCAAATAAAACCATGTTTTTCAAATATTTCGGCGATTTGATACGGTATTTTATTAGAATAAGCAAAACAACCTGTGGCATCTTTCTCCCAATCCCAATAATTAGAATATTTTACATTTATGTCAATCGCTATTCCAAAACTATGGTTGCTCAGTCGAGTGCTGCCCGAAATAGTTCGCCAGTTGAAAGTACCTCCGATATTTTTTAAAAAAACATGATATTGTGACGGCATTAATGCAAGTTCGTTGGAAACTAATTGTAAATTTTCGGCGGCATGATTGACAGAATTAAATTTGTAATAATTCTTTTTCTTAAAAACTCCCGGCAGCCATTCGACTCGAGATAGCCTACTTTTTACTTCCTCCGCAGTGCCGCCATACATTTTTTTGAAAAATGGTTCAAACCGAATTCGCCCTGCTTCATCAGTCGTGTCGGGTATTTTTCCCCAGTTTCCTTTGCGATATTGGTAGCGCATTTGCTCCTCCAAGTCAGGGCGCACCAAGACGGTGTCCATAGTTTTTAGCTCTCCGTCGTCATAAGGCATCACAGTACCGTCTTTCCAAATCAACGCCGTTGGAGTCGCTTGCGCCAAAAAATCAGGATATGCTCGCAGCAAATTGGTCAGACCAGTTGGAATTTTATCCGATGGGGTTGTGTTTTTTGAAGAACAAAAAATAAATCCCCAAACTATTGATAATGAATAGATTAGGTATAAAGAAGTAGCTTTTTTCAAGGTAATTTATTGCGTAAAAAAATATTTTTTCTATTAGACTTGACACGGTATAAAAAGATACATTTGAAAACATTACTTCTTTGTCGTATCTTCGTCTAAATTATTTTCATAAAATTTATTCAAAAACTATGTCACTTTTAGGTAAATCTTCAACGCCCACGTCCAGTTATATTATCATCGCTTTGATACTTGGGGCGGTTTTTTATGTTCTAAAAAATAATAAAAGTAAAGATTCTCCAGCTGCAAAGCTACACCAAATTGAGCAAAAATTGGAGCAAAATAACATTCAGCCCCAAGATAATACTTTCTTGCCGACCTCTACGACGGGCGAAATAGTTGCACATTCGTATTATACGCTTTCTTACTCCGAAAAAGATGAGCAAGCAGAATGGGTAGCTTATACGCTCACTCGTGACATGGTAAGTGGCTTTCATAATGAAAGAAATGACAATTTTAGACCCGACAAATCGGTGCCTACGGGTTCGGCTACTCCCGACGATTATCGGGGTTCGGGCTATGACAGAGGGCATTTATGTCCTGCGTCGGATATGAATTCTGATGTGAAGGCGATGGACGAAACATTTTTTATGAGCAATATGAGTCCACAGTTGCACTTTTGCAACTGCGGCGTGTGGCGCGAATTGGAGGAATCGGTAAAAGATTGGGCGAAAAAATACCGAAAAATTTACGTCATTACAGGTCCAATTCTGAAAGGCGGAAGCACTAAAAAAATTGGTCGAGCCAACAAAGTAACCGTTCCCAACGCCTACTATAAAGTGATTATGACTGCCGAAGGGGAGCAAAAAGCCGTAGGGTTTATAGTCCCCAACGAGTCCAGCGAGGAACGATTGGATAAATTTTTGGTTTCGGTGGATAGAGTCGAAGAAGCTACTGGTATTGATTTTTTTCCAAAATTACTTACGCCCGCACAAGAAAGCAAATTAGAGGCTACCGCAGATTTGACAGCTTGGCAATTCAATGACAAGCGATACAATACGCGCATTACGAAGTGGAACAAAAAATAAAAAAATCCATTTTCTGTGACAAATTTATTATTTATTGACTTTCTCTGTGTCCTGTAACGATTTCTACTGCTTCGGCGACTGCAAGATAGTCCGAAAACAGTATTTTTGTCTGTTCTTTGTAAGTTGCTTTCAGAACGATTCGGTATTTACCCGCTTTTGAGTATGAAAAATTTGTTTGAGGCGAAAGCAATTTTTTTGTAATTCCATTGCCTAATTCTAAATTGTAACTAACACCATTTTCAAAATTTTCTACTGTGAACGTCATATTTTGCTTGGCTTCCCGCTCGCCGCTAATTGAAAAATGACTTTTTAAAGCTGTCACTTTTACGTCTTCGATTTTATCAGCAGCAGCTATTTCGTCCGCGTTGGGGCGTTGATTTATTTTTTTTGAATCCGTAGCTTTCGTGGCGGGCGTATTTTGCTGAAAGTTCGCATCTGACCCCGAAGATGTAGCACTTTTTAGGACTAAAACTAATCCTAAAATTCCTAAAAAAGAAACAACTACCAGCAAAATAGCATCTTTTTTTCTATTTTTTTCTTTTAGATTTGGCGTAGCTGAAGCTCCGTCGAGCGTCCGCTTGTTGTGGAATAGTGACATCGGTATTGGTGGATTTTAACGGTTTTATGCTTATTATGGCGGCGGCGACTGACTCAAAACACTAAATCTTTAATTTTTAGATAAAATTATCAAAATTTTAGCAAAGAGATTTCACGACATCAGCCTCTGAACTCACAAATATTGAACGTAATATATATGTGTATGTTTCAAAAATCAGTGTTTTCTAAACTCCTAAATTATCGTCTTTAAAAAAATCAATGGGTCTGTCAATCGTTTCTTCCAATGCAATAAAGGTTTCAGTGCGCTGAATACCCGCAATTTTTTGAATTTTGTAATGCAAAATATCTCGTAAATGCTTGGTGTCACGGCACAAAATTTTTACAAAAATACTGTATAAACCAGTCGTGTAGTGCGCGCTGACTACTTCCGGAATGTCTTTGAGTTGTTCCGCAACTTCGTCGTAAAGCGAACTTTTGTCCAAATAAATACCCAAAAAAGCGCAAATATCGTAACCGATTTTGGTGTGGTCGATGGAAAGATTTGCTCCACGCACGATGCCCAACTCAGTCAGCCGCCTCATTCGCACGTGGACAGTGCCGCCCGAAACGTGGATTTTGTCCGCAATTTCGGTGTACGGAGTCTTTGCGTCTTTCATCAGTATTGATAAAATTTGCTTATCTACCAAGTCTATTTCAAAATTATTTTCTGCCATAATTCTACAAAAGTGTGATTTTTTTCTGAAAAGAAACAATCATTTGTAAAAAAATGGTCAATTTTTTTTATCTTCGCTACCAGTAAACAACAAATCAAATAATAATGGCAAATACTGAAAGCACTAAAATAAATATTTGGCTACCACTATTAATGTCGTGCATTTTGATAATCGGCATGATGATAGGTAAAAAATTGCAGCAAAACCAGCCAAATATATTTTTAAATTCTGAAAATTATAGCAAAGACGAATTAAAAAAATATCATGGCGTTGAAGAAATTCTGCATTATATAGATGCCAAATATATGGACAATGTCAGCTCTACCGCACTCTCGGAGGACGCGATTAATAGTATTTTGCACCATCTTGACCCCCACTCTGAATACATTTCTGCATCGGATTTACAGGAATCCGACGACAATTTAGCGGGAAATTTTGAAGGCATAGGAGTAAATTTTTCTTTATTAAATGACTCACTGACAGTTGTTTATGTGTTTCCAAATTCTCCTGCTCAAGCTGCTGGCATTCTATCTGGCGACCAGTTGGTAGCGATTGAAGACAGCAGTTTGATTTGTAAAACGGATATAGAAAAAGAAACAGTAGTTAAAAAATTAAAAAGTAAAAATACGCAGCCACTCAAAATAAAAGTGTTTAGAAGTGCTACCCAACAGCAACTTTCGTTGGAACTGAAAAGTGAAAAAATTTCTTCTCAAAGCATAGAAGTTGCCATGATGTTAGACGAAAAAACGGGTTTTATAAAATTAAATAGGTTTTGCTCGGTGTCATTTAATGAGTTTATGAAAAATTTAGAAGTTTTGGTGACAACTAATAAAGCAGAAAATTTAATCATTGACCTTCGAGACAATCCGGGCGGCTACTTACAAGAGGCGATTAATATTTTGTCACAATTATTCAAAGAAAAAGATAAATTGTTACTTTATACAGCAGGAAAAAATGGTCAAAAAAATGAGTATTTTTCTTCTGGAAAAAACTTTTTCGATATCAATAAAATTGTCGTTTTGATAGATGAAGGCTCTGCTTCTTCTTCTGAAATTATGGCTGGTGCGCTTCAAGATTGGGACAGAGCGACCATTATTGGGCGCAGATCTTTTGGAAAAGGTCTGGTACAAGAGCAGTACGAGATGAGTGATGGGTCAGCTGTCCGCCTTACGGTAGCTCGTTATTACACGCCTTCCGGACGCTCAATCCAGCGTCCTTATAAAGGAAAATATTGTGAAAATTACGAAAATGAACTATCCGAGCGACTGAAAAGCGGAGAAGTATCTGGTAAAATTATTCCACAAAACACTGAAAGTCAAGAGTTTAAAACTGCGTCTGGTCGAAAAGTATATTCTAATAGTGGCATTAGTCCAGACATTTTTGTTGCAGAAGACACTTTATACTTAGGTGAAAAATATGCGTGCGTTTCGCAAAATATTCCGAACTTCGCTTTATTAACAAGGCGAAATAATCGCATCGCATTTGATAATTTGAATACTTTTTGTGAAAAATTTACGGTCAGTAAAGAAATCGAAAATAGTTTTTTCAATTATTCTGCCACCGCGCATTGTGACTTGAACCTAAAAGAAAAAGAAAAAATGTCGGACAAAATAAAAACAGAAATAAAAGCCGAAATAGCCAAACAAATTTTTGGAAATATCGGATATTACACTGTCACAAATCAAAGTGATTTATTTATAAAAAAATCACTACAAGTCCTAAAAAATTAGTCACTCATTCGACTAATTTGTAATTTTTAAACTCGCCAATATGGATTCCCGTTTTCTGAAAAATATAATTGAGTACTCTTCTTCTCAAGCCTTCTTTTTTAGCTTTTGTAGGGTCGAAAGAAAACTTCCAGTTCATTCTATTTAGGCGATTTTCCATAACTTTCGGGTGCGTCCCTTCAAACAAAGCAACAGATTCTACTTGCGAAAAATCGTACTCATCTACCTTTTTTACATTTTTATCCACCCACGCATCATCGTGCCATAATTTATGAAATTCTAACTGCTTTTGTTGCATCGCAACAGGTGTTTTTACCCAACCATAGTGGTGGACAGCAGCGTCAATATAAGCCACGTTAAGTTTTTCATTTTTATTTTTTCTAAAACTAATTGCATCAAGATAAGAGTAAATTTTAGGATTATTTTTGATAACTCGTATCTCTTTTCGCTGCCAATGGCGAGAGTCAGCGAGGTAATCGTAAGAACCGTAAAAATTAATATAATCAAATAAAAGTGCGTCAATATCAGCATTATTTTGATAATTTTTCATGCCTTCATAAATACTTTCGAGATACTTTTCATGTACCACCTCGTCGCCTTGAATATAAAATGCCCAGTCACTGTCAGGAGATATTTTTGCAAAAGCTTTGTCCGTTTCTACTGCCAACACTCGCCCACCTTCGCGCAGCGAATCGTCCCAAATCGTTTCAAAAATTTTGATTTTATCTGATTTTATTCCCCGAATAAGCTCCAAAGTGTCGTCGTCGGACTTACCAACGGCAATAATAAACTCGTCACAAATAGGCAAAATAGACTCAATCGCTTCCACAATCGGATAATCATATTTAATGGCGTTTTTGATAAATGAAAAACCTGAAACTTTCATCTGATGAATTATTGATAACTTTAAAAATATTAGATTGCCAAAGTTACGATTAAAATTTCGACTCGAAATGTAAGATTGGTAAAAAAAATCACTGTCTAAATTTTAAAAACCTATAATTTTTTCTAACTTTACATCACGAAATCAACTATTTTTTGTAATCAAGTAACTTATCAAGTTAGTATGAAGCTAATTTTCAAAATTTTAATCCCTATTTTTTTAATTTTAGGTACCGCATTTTATTTTGGTCCCAAACCCAGTTATACTCCCGTTATCCAAAGTTTTAAAAATACACACGTTTCAGAAATTAAAGATTTAAACAAATATGTGACAGGGATTGAATCACTTTATGGAGAAATAAAACCCGACAATCAAGCCCGTATCGTATGGGCAGATTCTACCCAACAGACTGAATATTCGATAGTATATTTGCATGGATTTTCGGCAAGTCAAGGCGAAGGCGCGCCTTTGCACACCGAATTTGCAAAAAGATATGGTTGCAATCTCTATCTCCCGCGCCTTTCAGCGCACGGCTTGACAGATAAAGATGCGTTTCTAAAATTAACGCCACAAAGTTTGGTCGAGTCTGCAAAAGATGCGATTGAAGTCGGAAAAAAAATAGGAAAAAAGGTAATTTTGATGTCTTGTTCTACCGGAAGTACGCTTGCAATATACCTTTCGTCCAATAATCCAAATGTTTATGCACACTTTATGTACTCTCCAAATATTGACCTTTACGACCCAAAATCAAATGTGTTGCTTTATCCTTGGAGCAAGAAAATCGCAGAAATGGTCGAAGGTGGCGACTACCACAAGTGGGAAATGCCAAAAAAAGCAGAACAATATTGGTACAAAGAATATCGGATAGAAGGCTTAATTGCGCTCAAATATCTGATAAAAGAAACGATGACCGACGATGTTTTTAAAGGAGTAAATCAACCTACTTTTTTGGGATATTATTACAAAAATGAAGCTGAATGTGACAAAACCGTTTCGGTGTCACGAATGAAGGAATTTTTTGAAAAATCAACTACTCCAAGCAGTCAAAAACTAATGGTTGCTTTTCCTGAAGCTGGTACTCACATCATAACGTCCCCTTTATTTTCAAAACAATATGAAGATACGAAGCTAAAATCTTACGAATTTGCGGAGTCCGTTTTGGGCATGAAACCAGTCCTTTAAATAAAAAATTATACACCATGAAAGATGCTTTTGACTTGTTGGGACGAATAATGTTAGGTTCTATTTTTATTTCGGAAGCGTACGATGCCGTCATACACTTTGAAACCACCAAAGCAAAAATGACCGAATATCATCTGACGTGGCAGCAAGATACTCTGATATATGGCGCAATTTTATTCTTAATTTTGGGCGCAATTATGCTTATAATTGGTTATCGAGCGTCGCTGGGTTCACTTTTATTGTTTTTGTATTGGATTCCTGTCACATTCACAGTGCACCAATTTTGGAAAATACCCTATTCTGAGCAGCGAATAGAGTCTATCGAATTTATGAAAAATATCGCTATTGCTGGAGGACTGTTGATGGTTTATGTCAATGGAAGCGGGCGTTACAGCGTTAGAAGACTTCTGGCGACCACTCGGGTGCGCGGCGTAAAATGGCGATAATAAAAAAAAAATTATTTATACATATTATGGATTCAACTTTTTTTTCTTTTTTGAAAGACCTCTCTGAAAACAATAATAGAGATTGGTTTACGGCTCACAAAGGCATATATGAGCAGTCAGTAAAAATTCCTTTTGAAAATTTAATCGGTAACGCTCTGTCACAAATTGCCGAAAAAGATGCAAGATTTACTGCGACTATCGCAAAAAATTGTATCTATCGGATTTATCGAGATACTCGTTTTTCGCCTGATAAAACACCCTACAAAAACCACGTTTCGGCTTCTATCACTCCTTACGGTGCAAAAAATAAGGAGTTTCCGGGCTTTTATTTGCAGATGGGGGCGGATAATATTATGCTCGGAGGCGGAGCCTATTTTTTGGAGAAAGAGACACTTCAAAAAGTTAGAAAATATATTTCTATAAATTTGGACGAATTTTCAGAAGTCATAAACGACAAAGAATTTTTAGCTTTTTTTGGGCAAATTCGCGGGGAAGCCAACAAGCGAATGGACAAAGATTGGGCAGAAATTCTAAAAATACAGCCTCTGATAGCTAACAAGCAATTCTATTTTATGTCGGAAGTGACTCCTAATCCGAAGCATAACGCTCAAGATATTTTAAAAATGATTTTGAAACATTACGAAGCGTCAAAAAAAGTTACTGATTTTTTACAACTGGCTATAAAAAATTAAAAAAACACTAATTTTGTGATAAAATTTTTATTTGTCACAAATACGACTATTTTTATAAATTAAAATTAAAATGTAATCATAAAATATGGAAAAAAAACTAAAAAATCTCTTTGGAAGTAACAGTCAATCAGATGAAAAAAGTTTGGAATCTTTGACTGCCGCCCTCGAAAAAAGTAATCTTCCCGGCTTCGATTATCTCGAATTTAAGCAATCTTTGGCAGCACTTTTTGAAATGAAGTTGGACGAAGTGACTGCTTTCAAGTCGTCCTTTGCAACTGCGTCCATGATGGGTTTGACAAAGCTAAAATTGCTCGAAAGCGGCGAACATTATCGTGGAGTTTTGAGAAGAGAAAAAGAGCAGTTTGATATAGCTTTGGCAAGCCAAACAAAGCGACGCATAGAAGATAAAGCGACCGAAGTGACTGCACTGAAACAAGAAATTACCAACTTCAAAAAGCAAATTGAAGATTTAGAAAATAAAATTCTAACGGCTCAAAAGACGATTGACGGCGCAGACGAAACCATAAAAACCGAAAAAGAGAAAATTGAAAAAAGCCGCTCAAACTTTGAAAATACGTATCAAAGTGTTCTAAATCAGATAGAAAAAGATTTAGAAAATATTAATACATACCTTTGATGAGCAACGAATTAGGTGCCTCAAAGAGCAAATTTTTGTTTGCTGACTATGTCCGAGTGCTTGCAACTTTGGCGGTCATCGCGCTTCATTCAAGCGGAGAGTTGCTCAATAATTATAGCGAAATCGCTAAAAATGATTGGTGGATTGGCAATATTATCAATTCAAGTTTGAGGTGGAGTGTTCCTTTGTTTGTCATGTTGAGCGGCGCATTGTTGCTGGAAGGAAAGAAAGAAGGCAACAGAAATTTTCTAAAAAAGCGAGCTGGTCGAGTGCTTATTCCCTATCTTTTTTGGTCGTGTATTTATGTGATTTACGTCTATCGTTACGACTTTCGGGACGGGCTTCCATTGAAATATGACGAAATTTGGTACAAATTGGCGTTCAACGATGGTCACTACCATTTGTGGTTTGTTTCCATGATTTTGGGTTTGTATTTACTCACTCCTACACTGCGCATTTTGTGTGCCAATGGAACTCAAAAAGATTTAGAATATTTTATCACCGTCTGGTTTTTCTCTGTCACAATATGTACTTATTATCCTAAATTTTTTGTCATCAAATTCATGGGTTGGATGGCTTATGTAGGTCTTTTCGTGGCTGGACATTATCTAAAAAAATATGGTTTTAGATTTCAAAAATACTTATACGCAGCAGGCTGGATAGCTTTTTTCATTACGCCCTTGGGGACTTATTACCTCACGAATAGAAAAGGTGAGTTCGATGGTCAATTCCAAACTTACTTGGCTCCCAACATTTTAGCTTGCTCTTTTGCGTTGTTTTTGTACTTAAAGAACTACGACTGGCAGAATCTTGAGGCTAATTTTCCCCGCGTAGCTCGCTTCATTCATCGCTTTGCCAGCATGAGTTTTGGGGTTTATTTACTTCACGCGTTAATTTTAGACATACTCAAAAACGGTTATTTTGGATTTACTATTTACAACAATAACATACTCGGTGTGCCGACCAATCCATGCTTTGCAGTTCCAATTTTAACAACTTTTGTGACAGTCATTTCTACGATAATTATCGCTTTATTGTATAAAATACCGCACGCAAAAAAATTAGTTGGATAAGATTTCACTCGACTTATGTGGCAACTTTTTTAGCTTATTTATGATGCTGCGTTGATTATTATGGCTTTCCTACGGATTCAAAAAATTAAATCGTTGTTTGATTTCCTCGGGATTTGCTTTGGACACTATTTCACTAAAACCAAAAGTAAGTTCGGTCTTACCCTCTTCTAAC
>JAYWGG010000347.1:0-3581 GCA_043778415.1 Saprospiraceae bacterium | reverse complement strand
TGGAAGGCTTCGTGAAGTTTCCGAGTATCCGAAAGCTGTTAGATACTTGCCAAATCGTGTATGGAGATGGTGCTGACTTAGAGCGTGATTTTTCGTCGGCTTTCAAATATTACAAATATTATTTTCCTCAAAAACCAACGCCACAAGTTGTGACCTTTGTTTCGGAGTACGGTTTGGGAGCTTTTACTTACGGAGATTCTACGTTGGCGATAGGTTTGGATTTTTTCTTGGGCGAAAATTATCCCGCTTACGACGGTATTTTTCCAAATTATATTCGGCGGACACTCACCAAACCGCACTTGGTATCGAAAGCGGTGGAAGCTATTGCTAATGATTTGGTCGGCTTGCCGTCTGGAAATCGTCTTTTAGACATGATGATACAAAACGGTAAAAAACTGTATATCAAGGATTTATTGCTGCCCAACACGCCTGACAGCATCAAATTGGAGTACACGCAACAGCAAGTGAAGTGGTGTGAGGAAAACGAAAAAAATATTTGGGCGCAATTTTTATCACAAAATCTGCTGTATTCTGCCAAAATGGACGAAATTCGGAAGCTGGTAAGCCCAAGCCCCAACGCTCCCGGAATGCCCGCCGAAGCTCCCGGTCGGACTGCCAACTGGATTGGATTGCAAATTATTCAAGCCTTTATGCAGCAAAATCCGAGTGTTTCGCCCGAACAAATGCTCGCTATCAACAATGCCCAAGTTATTTTAGACCGCTCTAAATACAAACCCAAAAGATAGCTTCGACACTTGACTCTTGGACGACGGCTGCTACTTTTTTCGTATCACCATCAAGCCGTCGCGCAGCGGCAATAATAAATTTTCTACCCGATTGTCAGCTTGAATTTTTTGGTTAAATTCGTCTAATAATTTGGTTTTTTTGTCTTTTTGTGACATCAGCACTTTGCCTTTCCAAAGCACATTATCTGCCACAATAACGCCGCCAGAGCGCAGCTTTTCAAAAACCAAATCATAGTACAAACTGTAATTTTCTTTGTCGGCATCTATAAAAATCAAGTCAAAAACTTCTTCCAACTGCGGAATAATATACTTTGCGTCGCCGATGTGCAGCTTTATTTTTTCTAAAAAAGCAGCATTTTCGATATTTTTCAAAATAATATTTTGTTTTTCTTCGTCTGCTTCGAGTGTGTGTAGCAAGCCACTTTCGACCAAACCTTTGGCGAGGCAAATCGCCGAATAACCCGTAAAAGTACCGATTTCGAGGATTCGGTGCGGCTGGAGCATTTGGCTCATCATCGTCAGCCATTGCCCCTGCAAATGACCAGAAAGCATATTGGCGGCGAGCGTTTTGAGGTGCGTTTCGCGCTCCACAGCTTGCAGAATTGCGTCGGGCGGGCTTGTATGTGCTTCACAATATTCGTAAATTTGCGCCATCAGTGGATTTTCCATACTTCAAAATACGAATTTTCGTTGTAGAATGTTGGTGTATTCTTCAAAAATATCAAAATATTATGGCTCCTTCTCGTCTGATTATCGCTCCATTGGTGGTGCTTTTTCTCGGTTTTTTGTATCTTACCTACGAGGCGGACGAAAAATATGCCTTCGGAATGATCGTGTGCGGAGTGGCGATAGCCGCAGTTTTTTCGTTGAGTCCGCAAGTGAATTGGCAGTGGTATGTCCGCAATCCGCCCGATTTGGACGCGCCGCTCCGAGCCGTCTTGGAGCGGTTTCATGGTTTTTATAAGAGTTTAGAGGAGTCGGAAAAACTGCGTTTTCGGCAGCGTTGCGCGCTTTATATTATCGCTACCGACTTTATGCCGATGACGCAGGACGACGACCCTGTGCCAGAAGATTTGCGGTTGATAGTAGCTGCCAACGCCGCTCAAATGCTGTTTGGACGTGAGGATTTATTGTTGAAAAAGTACGAAAAAGTGGTACTTTATCCGCAGTTGTTTCCGTCGCCGCAGTTTCCGAACCATTTTCACAGTGCGGAAATTTTTGAGGAGGACGGCGTAATTTTGCTCGCCGCAGAGCCACTGATGCAAGGAACTTTTCACTTCGAGGAGCATTTTAATGTGGGAATGTACGCGCTGGCGCAGGCTTTTGTGAGTAACTTTTCGACGTTGGAATATCCCAAAACGGGCGACTTTTTGGCTGAAAATTTAGAAAAAATCAGCGGTTTTTCGGAAAAACAAATCAAAGATGCCGTCGGCTTACCAGAAATCGATTGGCAAGCGGTAAGTATTGGTTTTTTTGTATTATTTTCGCAGCGGTTTTCTGAATATCTGCCCAACGAAGCGGCAGCCTACCGGAAAATATTTGAGGAAAATACATTTCTCAAAAAATAATTTCGTATTCACAATAAAAAAATATGTTAGATAAATTACAAGCAATTTTTGAACAGTCCGTCCGATTGGAAGAGCAACTCGCCGACCCCAACTCGATGACGGATATGGAGCGTTTTGCAAAAATCAACAAAACCTACCAAGAGTTGCAGCCCATCGCAGCTATGTATCACGAATACAGAGATTTTTTGGGCAACATCGAAAACGCGCGCGAAATGCTCACCGACGACGATGAGGAAATGCGCCGAATGGCAAAAGACGAACTTTCTGTCCTGCTTCCTCAACAAGAAATGATGGAGGAACGCGTGAAATTGCTTCTAATCCCCAAAGACCCCGAAGACGCAAAAGACGTGATTTTTGAAATTCGCTCTGGTACGGGCGGCGACGAAGCCAGCATTTTCGCAGGCGACCTCTACCGAATGTACAGCCGTTACTTCGACCGACAAGGTTGGACAACCGAACTCCTATCCGTGACGGAGGGAACGGTGGGCGGATACAGCAAGTTGGAGCTGGAAGTGACCGGCGAAAACGTGTACGGCAAACTTAAATTCGAGTCGGGCGCACATCGGGTGCAACGGATTCCTGAAACAGAGTCGAAAGGACGAGTGCATACTTCGGCGGCGACGGTGGTGGTGATGCCAAAATTGGAAATGGAAGATGTCAATATCAACAAGGCGGACTTGCGGGTGGATACGTTTCGGTCGAGCGGTGCGGGCGGGCAGCACGTCAATAAAACCGAGTCGGGCGTGCGCTTCACGCACCTTCCAACGGGAGTCGTTTCGGAATGTACCGAAGGACGGTCGCAGATTCAGAACCGTGAAATTGCTTTGCAAAGACTCTATCAGCGAGTGTATGATATGCAAAAACAAAAACACGATTCGCAGATGGCGGCGAGCCGAAGGTCGCTCGTTGGCTCGGGCGATAGGTCGGACAAAATCCGCACCTACAACTATCCTCAAAACCGCGTGACCGACCACCGATTGGAAGGCGACTACAAAAACTGGGATTTGCAGGGCATCGTGTCTGGCAATTTGGAGGAAATGATAGGCGCGCTGCTCGTAGCCGAAAATACTACCAAAATGGGCGCAGAGGAAGAATAATTATTATCTCTAAAGATTACGCAAAATATTTTTTTATGAAAAATTCAGGCAGTATTTTATTCTAAATGTGATGTATTTTCAGACGTGCCTTGTAGAAATTCAAGTTTTTGCAAAAATATCGTCTGGCGAAGCGAAAACTGTTTGAAGTCTGGCGAAGCCGACGAGTATTT
>JAYWGG010000346.1:0-3601 GCA_043778415.1 Saprospiraceae bacterium | reverse complement strand
CGCCAGCCGCCAATTTGAAGTCGGTTTCTTTCTGTACGTTGTTGAATTGGTAAGAAAAAACGTCTGCCGATTCTTTCGTCAGGCGGTATTGCACTTTATCCACATCAATAAACATTTCGTTGGGCAGCACGTCGCCTTCGGCTCGCACTTGGAGCTTGAAATCTCCGAACTGTACCACTCGAAGACTGTCTTTATTGACCACAAAACGGAACGGCGCGGCGCGCTCGAACTCTTTGTTGTTCTGTATCAATCGTTTGGAGCCTTCTCTGATGATGTTGGGTGCCCACCAAAACAAGAAAAGCAGCAACGCCAACGGCGGCAGTGCGTAGCGGAGATATTTTTTATTTTGAGAAAAATCAATGGCAGTTTTGAAAGGCACGGGCGAAAGTTCTGTGGTCTTTTGTTGGATACTGGCGTTGATGAGTTCGGCTTGCGCGCTGCTGTACGACTGCTTTTTGAGTTGGAGAATATTGAGTAATTTGTCTTTTACGTTTCCGAAGTGGCTGCCGATTATTTGGGCTGCTTGCTCGTGGCTGATGACCGAGCCGAGCTGAAAGTAATGTAGCAGCGGCAACGCCACCCAAGCCGTGAGTGCGGTAGCATTCACGCCGAGAAACGAAAAGAAGAGGACTTTGCGGACGCTGGTGCTGAAATAAAAGTTGTATTCCAAGACGTTGAAAGCAATAAAAATGGCTAAAATAAGCGCGACGCTATACAATCCGCCGCGAATCAGTTGATTGACGTAATATTTACGAATGAACTGGTCGAGTTTTTCTACGAGCAGTTGGTAATTATCTTTTATCATGTCGGACGGTGATTTTTTATGTTTTCTAACAAGAGCTACGAGGCGAAGTTTTTGGATAATTTGCCACAATACACTAAACGCAAAAATCTAATAAAAAGTTATCCACAACAGCGTGTTTTAAAACAAAAAAGCCGCCCAACTTGACGTTGAACGGCTTTTTACTCGCTCCTCCTTCAGGACTTGAACCTGAGACCCTCTGATTAACAGTCAGATGCTCTAACCAACTGAGCTAAGGAGGAATTTAAAATGTTTTGTTGTTTACTAACTTGCTCGGCACAACTCCCTTTTCAGAAAGCGGTGCAAAGATACTACTATTAAAATTAAAATACCAAATTAATCAAAAAAAAATTTAAAAAAAATTACTTTTGCACTTCCAAATGCTGGCGCAATTTTTTTAATTTTTATATCAATTCATTTTATTCGACGCAAAAAAGCGTCGAAATAAGTTACACTATTTTTTATGAGTCTATTAACTGTTGGAACGGTGGCTTTCGATACCATCGAAACTCCCTTCGGAAAAGCCGAGCGCGTGGTGGGCGGTGCTTGCACTTACATCAGCCTTGCGGCTTCTTATTTTACTAAAAATATCAATCTCGTGTCGGTCGTAGGAGATGATTTTCCGCAGTCGGAGTTGGATTATATGACCGCTTTGGGCATAAATCTGAGCGGTCTGCAAATCAAAAAAGGAGAAAAATCTTTCTTTTGGGCAGGGCGTTATCACAACAATATGAACTCTCGCGACACGCTCGACACACAACTCAACGTGCTGGCGGATTTTGACCCCATATTGCCTGAGGCGTACAAAAATTCGGAGTTTGTGATGCTGGGCAACCTCACGCCTTCCGTCCAAATGCGTGTGCTGGAGCAAATGAACCGCCGACCGAAATTGGTCGTCATGGATACTATGAATTTTTGGATGGATATTGCGATGGACAGCCTCAAAGAGGTCGTCGCCAAAGTAGATGTTTTGACCATCAACGACGAGGAGGCGCGCCAACTGTCGGGCGAACATTCGCTCCAAAAAGCGGCTCGAGTTATCCACGCGATGGGTCCGAAATATTTGGTCATCAAGAAAGGCGAACACGGCGCGTTGCTTTTTCACGAAGGAAAGCCGTTTTTTGTACCTGCTTTGTTGCTCGAAGAGGTGATTGACCCGACGGGCGCAGGCGACACATTCGCAGGTGGATTCATCGGTTGGCTTGCCAGCACAGACGATATTAGCTTCGACAACATGAAAAGAGCGTTGATTTATGGCTCCGCAATGGCTTCTTTTTGCGTAGAAAAGTTCAGCATCGAAGGGCTAAAAAATCTCACTCAAGCAGATATTTCGGCTCGTGTGGAGCAGTTTGCCGCTCTCACGCAAGTGGATATGAAATAGAAAAAGTGGATTGCTGCCAACGAGCGCGGAGCTTATTAGCAGCAATCCGCTTCTTTTTTAGAACGGCAAATCGTCGTCTGCGGCAGGTGCGTTTTCGACGCTTGGCGGTGGTGGCGCAGAGTAGGTGCTGCCTCCTTCTCCGCTTGGGCGTTTTTCGAGGGAGCGCAAATAGTCGGCGACGACTTCGGTAGTTCGGCGTTCTACGTTGTCTTTGTCCGTGAATTTTCGGGTCGCCAACTTGCCTTCAATGTAAACCATATTGCCTTTTTTGAACAATCTTTCGGCTTGCTCCGCCAGCAATCGCCATGCCACTATGTTGTGCCACTCGGTTTGGTTTTGCCAGTTTCCTTCTTTGTCCTTGTAATTTTCGCTGGTAGCGATGGTGAAAGTAGCGACTTTTGCGCCGCTTTCGAGTGCTCGAAATTCGGGGTCTTTGCCCAAATGTCCGACCAATGTGACTTTGTTAATCATAGTAAAAAAATTTTGTAGGTGATTTTTTGATGTTTTATAAAATATTGATAGTCAATATTTTATAAATATTTTTGTTTAAAACTTCATTTCTAAAATAAAAGTAGCGTTTTATTCTGAAAATACAAAACTATGAGTCGAGAAAAAGCAAAATTGGATAAATTTTTTCTTTCTACTAATAAATAATCTTCGGATAGTGTCGCCGATGGCTCGCTGATTTTTACTTCCCAAAAAATGCCTATTACAGTTCTGTGGGTTAGCTGATGTCGGATTGGAGCAGATGCTTGACGAATAGTATATTTATTTTCTCCGAAAAGCGACTGGCGATTTATTTCCTCTTCGATTTCGGCTTGCGTCAAAATTTTTGTTGTTTCTATCAAAGGAAACTCGTAGAGATGTTGCCAAATATCTTTTTCCTCGCGCCGTTTTATCCACGTTTTTTCTTCAGAATGAACATCAAAATAATTAAAAAAACGCTCGGAACGAATTATTTTTTTTGACTTGACGGGTAGTTGCTGCACTTTTTTTTCGAGCCGTGCGACACATTTTTCTTGCAGCAAACAGCTCACACAATTCGGAGCAGCAGGAGTGCAGTGCGTAGCCCCAAAATCCATAATTGCTTGATTGTAGCGAGCTGGCTCGTTGCCGTCCAAAAGTTGCTGCGCCAAAGTTGCAAATTCTTTTTTTCCTTCTGTCGTGTCCGTCGGCGCGGCGATACCAAAAAAACGCGCCAGCACTCGATACACATTTCCGTCCACCACCGCGTGTGGCAAATCGAAAGCGAAGGACGCAACCGCCGCCGCCGTGTAGTCGCCCACGCCTTTGAGAGAGCGAAGTTCGGCAAACGAATCTGGAAAAATACCGTTCCAGTTTTGGCTGATATTTTTAGCGGTTGCGTGCAGATTGCGCGCCCGCGAGTAGTAGCCCAATCCTTCCCAAAGTTTCATTAC
>JAYWGG010000345.1:0-11295 GCA_043778415.1 Saprospiraceae bacterium | reverse complement strand
TGACAACAACACAGAAATTAAACAACTCAAAACCAAAACATTTTTCAATAATTATACCACAAAAGAAAAAGAAGCAGAATTGACAAAACGTTTCTATTTCTTTTGCAAAGAAATAGAAAAAGAAAAATTCTTTTATTTTATGCTATGCCTCGGTGACGGTCATAAATCAACTAAAACATTAGAAAATTATTACCTGCCACAGCAAACAGTAATTGTCAAAACAGGAATTGAAACCAACGAGCAAAAAGAATATTTAGGTTACGAGTTTCAAGGTAAAAAAGGGCAACAAGGCATAAAAATAAATAATTATGGAGGCAAAATGTTTGATGAAAGTAATTATGAAAATCTTGAAAAAGGAAGCACTTATATTCGTGCTGTTACAACAGAGCAACAGATACCTAAAATAACTGAAGAACAGAAAAACAATGTATCAATTTACAAATTGACAGACTTAATAAAGTTCAATAACGTCGATTTTGAGAAGAAAATAGAAACAGTTGCAGTTCCTATAACTCCAATCATTTCTCAATACGAACTATTAAAAATTAGTCAATTAACTGAAAATATTGGCGGTCTTTGGACAGGAAAGAATCCCCCTTTCGTATCTGCAAATGTAATAAGGAATACTAACTTCTCGAAAGATGGCAGATTAGATTATTCAGATATAGCATTTATAGAAGTAGAATCTAAACAGTTTAGCAGTCGTAATCTTGAATTTGGCGACATAATCGTCGAAAAGTCAGGTGGTAGCGAAACACAAGCTGTTGGACGTGTCGTAATTTTTGACAAAAATGACAAAAACTATTCCTTCTCAAATTTTACTACCAGATTAAGGGTTACAGATAAAAGAATTAACCCGTTTTACCTTCATATAATATTAAACAACATCTATGATTCCGGCTACACGCTTGCCATTCAAAATGGAGCAAGCGGTTTAAAAAATCTTGATATCAATGAATACTTAAAAATTAAAGTTCCAATTCCACCATTGAAAGTTCAAGAACAAGTAATTAAGGAACTTAAAAAAGTTGAAATTAAGGAAAATGAATATTTCTCAACAATTCAGAGATTAGAAAACGATATTTTCATGGAATTTAAAACTCGAATAATGGGTGAGAAAAAAGCTAAACTTGATAAAATCGTTACGGTGCAAAGTGGCGGAACACCTAAAACAGAAGTTGCTGAATATTGGGACAATGGGACTATTAATTGGCTGCGTTCAGAAGTTTGCCAAAACTGTTATGTGTATGAAGCGGACGCAAAAGAGAAAATTACGGAAGAAGGTTTGGCGAAATCCTCTGCAAAATTATTGAAGCCAAATACTGTTTTGATAGCTTTGGTTGGTGCTACGATTGGACGAGTGGCTTATTTGACATTTGAAGCAACAACAAACCAAAACGTTACGGGACTTTATCCAATAGACGAAAATGAGTTAATTCCGAAATACTTGTTCTATGCTTTAATGAATGACTTTGAAAAAAATTTTGGCGACAAAAAAGGTAAGTTTACAATGGCTAACCTCACAACGATTAAGAACCTTGAAATACCATTGCCAACTTTTGCCGAACAGAAGAAACTTATTGACATCATTGACGCAAAAGAGAAAGAAATCGAAGACATCAAATTGACATTGACAAATATAAAAAGCGAGAAAGAAGCAGTATTGACGAAATACTTGTAAAAACACCACTTTTGGCAGCACATTTGCATTTTTACTAAAACCCAAGTTGCTCCATTTTCTTAACTGAATGAGTATAGTCAAGATATTTCAGAAGGCGCAGCAAAGCCTTATAACAAAGCACTCCGCAGCGATTAGTTGTACTAAAAAAAAAGCCACACCCAACTCATTGGGCGTGACTTTTTTTTTCTGAACTGAAATGCGGAGAGTGAGAGATTCGAACTCTCGGTACCCTTTTGAAGTACACACACTTTCCAGGCGTGCTCCTTAAACCACTCGGACAACTCTCCATCGAACTCACAAACAAAAAACACTCACAAGCCGGAAACTTACGAGTGTTTTGTAAGATGCTGGTGGTCCCACTAGGACTTGAACCTAGGACCCCCTGATTATGAGTCAGGTGCTACTAACCAACTGAGCTATAGGACCATATCTGCCGCAAAGGGCAGATTTTTCGCGGAAGCGAGTGCAAAGATATATTTTTTTTGTGTAGATTTGCAAATGTAAATGCTTTTTTATTTTTTAGAAGGGAATAAAAAATAAAGTACTATAATTTTTCTTCCTTCTTCAAACACATTCCTATTTCCAAAATCATACGACTTTCTTGAATCAGCGGCAATGGACATATCGGGACGAGCAGGGCAAAAATCATCTGCTGGGCGTGGCGCACGGAGCGGATACGGGGCATTTGATGATTTATTGCGATGAGGAGATTGTACTCATAGATTTTAATATTTTTGGCGAGCGTGAGTATTCTTTTTTGGTAGAAAATGAATTGCTAAAAATAAAAATTCTGTCCTACAATCAGACTTTTGAATACCAACTTATCGAGGACACGACCGCCGACACACCACTCAACCGCGCCCGACGCACCGAAGAACGCCAAGAACGCCAGCGATTGGTGTTGAGCGCAGTGCTGGTATTTTTGTTGCTCGTCGGTATTTTTTTGTTCGTAAAATACAACGGCGGCTCAAGCCCGCCAGACTAACCTTTTTCTTCTTGGCACAGGCTTTACTTTTTAATTATTCATAGACAGTAACCGAAATGAAAGTAAAATAACGAAAATCTTATTTTACCTTTGTAAAAAATAAAATGGTACAAATTGAAAAATTTAGGGCGGGCGAGATGCGGTTGGGCATTGATTACAAATACTTTCTCCCCAATTTAATCAATACGGAATGGGTTTGGAGCGACCCCAAAATTAATAAACTTCTTGAGAATGCCTCTTTCCAACTCGGGCAGCTCAACTCTTACGCAAGGATAGTTCCTAACATTGATTTGTTTATTCATTTACATATAACAAAAGAAGCGGTAGTGTCGAGTAAAATTGAAGGTACACAAACTCATTTTGACGAGGCACTTTTGCAAAAAGAAGATGTTGATCCTGAACGTAAAGACGATTGGCAGGAAGTTCAAAACTACACCCAAGCTCTCAACGAAGCGATAAGCGAATTAGAAAGACTGCCTATTTCTTCAAGACTTCTGTTGAGAACACACCAAATATTGATGCAAGGCGTAAGAGGCGAAAAGAAAATACCCGGCGAATATAGACGCAGCCAAAATTGGATTGGCGGAAAAAGTTTGTCCGATGCCATATTTATACCCCCTCAACACGACCATCTAAACGAACTGATTGGTGATTTAGAAAAATTTATCCACAATGAGCATTTAGAAATTCCGTTGCTTATAAAAGTTGCCATTATTCATTATCAATTTGAAACTATTCACCCATTTTTAGACGGCAATGGAAGGATAGGACGTTTACTCATAACACTTTTTTTGATAGAAAAACAAGTGCTTACCAAGCCGTTGCTTTATCTTTCCAGCTATTTTGAAAAAGACAAAAACCTGTATTACGATAATCTCACCAAAGTGAGAAGTAATAATGATATGACACAATGGATAAAATATTTTTTGGTGGGAATAGCCCAAACGGCTCAAAAAGCAGCAGAAACTTTAGGTAATATTCTGGAACTCAAAATGAAGACGGAGCAAATTATTCAACAGGAGTTTGGACGGCGTATGAAACCAGCTTTATTACTCCATAATTATTTGTTGGGACAGCCATTGGTAAGTATAAAACAAGTTCAAGAAACTTGTGGTTTAAGTCCGAAAGCATCTGGCGAATTAGTAAATTTATTTGTGGAAAAGTCACTTTTGAAAGAATTTACAGGGCAGCACAGAAATCGTATTTTTATTTACGAATCCTACCTCAATTTGTTCGAAGACTACCCGAATTAAAGATAAAGCCCGAGTACGAAGAAGTAACCTTACAAAATTAAAAAATTTTCTTTGCGAAAGAAACCAACCCCAAATAGCAACCGCGCTGCGGTTGCTATTTGGGGTTGGTTCTTAATGCTCCGCCAAATAATTATTTTTGAAAAAATCACGGTAGGCATCTACTGTCTTCATCGTGATTATTTTGCGATAATTGTTTTGTGTCACCGCAAATAACTCGTGAGCAATGCTGCGGGGCATAAAATTTTTCTGTTTGGTCGCACCATTGTAGTAGCGCATAGCGGCTTCTTTGTTATCAAATTTACGGATAACGATGACGGGCGTACCCGTCTCGCCGCCGATGATGGCGTTGGAAACTTTGAGCTGGTCGAGCTTGTGGTTCTGACGGTTGTAGTCGCCGACTGCCGACTGTGCGTCGGTCAATTTTTCGGACGGATTTTCGCCGCCCAGCGCAATGATAACGTAATGGACAGAGTTGTCTTCTGCCAGATAAGTCTGTTCGGGATTGGTGGGCGCGCCACCTTTCGCCATTCCCGGCACCGCCGTAGTATCTTCGCCTTCCAAGACACGCAATATTTCTTTTGCTCTTTTTTGCTCTGCCGAGTCTGGATATTTTGCAACTACTTCTTTCAGCGAAATAATATAAGCCCCTTTTCCGTCCGTATTGCCTACGCACATGGCGCGAAGCAAGGCAAACTTTGCCCTCAACGTATTTTTTTCGGCAGGAAACATAGACTCCGCCTCCCAAGTCCGATCTTTGGCTGCCTTGAACTGACCTTTCTGAAACATTGCATAGGTCGCGTCATAATATTGGTTGAGCTTTCGCTCTTCGTTTTGGGTATCTTTCAGATAATTGGGGTCTTGCAGAATCCGCGCGTAGGTCGTAGTCGGATATTTTTTAACAATTTTATCGTAATATTCCTGCGCTTTGCGCGGATTTTTTAGGTCTGTGTGTGCCAAATAAAGATAATACCACGAGTCCAACTCATGTCTGGTAGTTGGATATCGAAGGAGCATTTTCTCCAATACTTCGACTGTTTTTTCGTTGTTTTTGAGGCGGTCGCGATAAAGTCCGCCGAGTGCGAACATGGCGTTCATCAGTTTATCATTGGCGATAGCGATTTTTTCGGGCGAGTCTGGCACGTCTTTGAAAATTGTGCTTACGTCGATGTCAGCGACTGCGTCTGCGGCGGTGGTAGCCTCTGGGGTATCCACAGACGTAAGACTTCGGCGGTTGGAGCGTCGCCAGTTGTCCTCCAACTTGCGGTCGCTGCCCCAACTTTTCTCAAAGTCGCGCTTTCCTGAGCGGACGAGGTTGGGGTCATAGGCAAAAAAGTCACTTCGCTTGATTGCTCCAGCGAGTGTTGGATTTTTGGCGGCATTTTTGGCGGCTTCGACGGCGGCGATTTTGCGCTGCTCTTCTTCGCGTTCTTTTTTGATTTTAGAAGCCAACTCTCGCTTATCTTTCGGCGACAGGTTCGCGATTTGCAACAGGCTGTCTTGTTCCTGAATGATGAGCAGATTTTTTGCTACGTCCGTCAAGCTGTTTGCGAAGCGATTAACCTCGTCGTATCGGTCGTCCAATTTCGTAATAACTTGGAGCGTGCTGTCGTAATAATTTTTCGCAAAAATAAATTTATCGTCCTTGTAATACAGTCTTGCGAGCAATAGATAGGATTCGATGCGCTGTTGCTTGTTGTTTTTATTGTTTGCCAATGAAAGTTTTAGATTGTCTATGGCGGCAATTTTGTCATTCGCTTTGATGGCGATATTGGCGAGAGTAAAATAAATTTGGTCTTTAAAGTCTTCGTTTTTGATGTCGCGAAGCATTTTTTGTAAGTCGGCAGTCACTTGCTCAATAGACGCTTTGCCGTTCACATAGGCGTTTTGCACCAAATTTAATTTGGCATTAAAGTCCATAATGTATTCGGTGCTGAAATGATAAGCGCGCTCAAAAGCGGCATAAGCCTCATCGCCTTTGTTTTGTTGTTGAAATATTTGACCCAAAATAAAGTAATAACGAGCTTTTTCACGTTTTCGATTGGCGTATTCGATGGCTGCACGGAGCGGTGCTACCGCCATGCCGTAGTTTTTTTGTTTCAAGAATAAATGCGCCTGCGCCACTGCGATTCCGGAGCGGACATCGGTGAAAGTGCGGCTGTCTTTTTCGAGTTGGTCGAGGATAGATTGGGCATTTTCGTAGCGTTGTCGCTCGACGTACGTGCGGGCGAGCCAAAGCAAACCTTCCTGATAGCAGGGGCGATGCGTAAAATAATATTTGGTCGGCGACGCATTTACGTCCACCGCTTGTGGCTTTAGGGGAGCTACGGTTTCCTCTTCCTCTTTTTTGGGTTCTTCTTTCTTAATTTCTTTTTTCGGGTCTGGCTTGACGATTGGAGTTATTTTTTTGGTCGCTGCTGTGTCTGGCGCGACGATTTTGGGTAAGGCTGCGCCACCCGTTACGACTTTCTTTTTGCCTTTTTTGCGGTCTTTTTCGCGTTGCTCGCGCTCGCGTTCTTTTTGTTTTTTGGCTTCTTCGCGTGCTGCGGTGCGCTGTTCTTTTTCTTTTTCTTTGAGTTTTTTAGCGGTTTCTTTTTCGGTTTCTTTTTTCTCTTTTTCGTCTATTTTTTTTTCTTTTTCTTCTACTTTTGCAATTTCTTGCATTTTTTTAACTTCTTTACGCACTTGGGCGACCGTTTTGCGACCAGTACCGGGCTTGAAAGTTTCTTTGAAATACTGCAAAGTTTCCTCTGCCGTCTCGAAGTCGTGCTTCAGATATTGACATTTTGCCATCATCAAATAACAATCCGGCACCCAATGGCTGATGGGGTGCAAGCTGGCTACGACGGATACTTTTTCGATGGCTTTGTCCATTTTTTGAGCGTCCGCCATCGGATTATCAACATCTAAATATGGATAAACATCAAGAATTTTATTATAATTGTCTTGATGCAGTCCATTGTAGTTGTCTAATGTTTCATTTAGCAGTACATTTGCATTGAAATAGCCGTTGTAGTAGGCGGTCGTGTTGTGATAAAACTTTTTTATCCACGACGCTTCGCTGCGTTTTTTTTGGGTAGCACAAGCTGACAGGAGCGCGACGGCGGCAGTCAAAATAAATAATCGTTGAATACGTTTCAAAACTGTGTATATTTTTTTAAAATGAATTTTTTAGCAATACTGGAATTGAAAAATCTGATAACTACTCGGAATGCAGTAATTTTTCTTAAATTCCATTCCTAAAACTTTTATTTGAACTTTTTATTTTACTTTTCTAAAATTCTTAACAATAAATTATGGCTATCGAAGACAATGCAGACGGCAAAAAACCGCTCATGGAGCGACTCAAAATAACCTATCGTTTGGTAGTCATGAACCACGAAACCTTCGAGGAAGTCGGCTCTTACAAGCTCTCTCTACTCAACGTTTATGTGGCTGTCAGCACGCTGGTAGTAGCCGTCGCGCTCGGCGTTACGCTGCTCATCATCAACACGCCGCTCAAAAGATATATCCCCGGCTACGGCGACGCAAGCCAACTGAGGGCAGTGGCGACGCTTTCGCAAAAGGTAGATGAAATGGAGCTACAATTACAAGCTAACAAAACCTATTCCGAAAGTTTCAAAAAAGTGCTGGTTGGCGATTTAGAAACAGAAAAAGATGTGCCGCGCGAAAAAGTGGAGCTGCCCGACAGCCTCCTGAACGTTGAACGTATCCAAGAGGACGAAATGTTGCGTAAAGCGACCGAAATAAATCAAGGGCAAAAAACAAGCAACAATAATTCGGGAGAAACGCCGCCAACCAATGTATCGCCCCGCGATATGCCGCTTTCGCAGATGTTTTTTGTCAGTCCGTTGGTCGGCGAATTGAGCAAGGGGTTTGACCTCAAGGGACACCCTGCGGTAGATGTGATTGCGCCTCACAACACGCCCGTCAAGTCCGTGATGGACGGTTTTGTGATTTCTTCGGATTGGACACTGGACTTCGGCAACACGATTGCCGTCCAGCACACCAACAATGTGGTGACTTTTTACAAACACAACTCTCTGCTGCTCAAAAAAGTGGGCAGCAGCGTCAAGGCGGGCGAAGCAATCGCCATCATCGGCAACACGGGCGAGCTGACCAACGGACCGCACCTGCACTTTGAGCTTTGGCACAAAGGAAAACCCGTCAATCCTGTGGAATATATCAAATTTAATTAGCTTCAATTCGCCCAAACCTTGCAGCCTTCGGTGCAGTTGGTACAAATATCAATCTCGTCGCGCCCTTTGAGCAGGAGTTGGCGAAAATTCCGATAGGCTTCGCCCTGCCAAAGCTGCTTGAAAGACGTTTTTTTGAGGTCGCCGAGCCTGTGAAGTGCGTCTTTATCGAAGCAACACGGCACCACCAATCCGTCCCAAGTAATGACGCAAGCGTGCCAAAGTTTCCAACAATGATTTAATAATTCATTTTTTGTGACATACGTTCCGTCGTCTTTTTTTCGGTAGCGAGAGTACTGGTCTATGGTCGGAATAAGCGCGTTTCCGTTTTCGTATTCATACACTTGGGCGGTTTTTAGCTTCACTTCGTCCACGCCGATTTCCTTCGCCAAACGATAAATATCGGGAATTTGATGCTCGTTGGGTCGGACGACTAAAAATTGAAAAATGATATGTGGCGTGACAGAGTTCAATTCTTTTTTCCACTTTACGACATTGCGCGCGCCTTGCAGCACATGGTCGAGTTTGCCTTCTATCCGATAGCTTTCGTAAACTTCTTGCGTAGTGCCATCTACCGAAATAATCAACCTGTCCAAGCCAGATTCTATGGTTTTGCGGGCATTTTCGTCGTTCAAGAAATGTCCGTTGGTGGACGTAATCGTATAGATACCACGACTGCGAGCGTAGGCGACCATCTCCAAAAATTTTGGATTGATGTAAGGTTCGCCCTGAAAATAAAAAATAAGATACAACAAATGTGACTGGAGTTCGTCAATCGTTTTCTTAAAAAAATCCTCTTTTAGGTTGCCTGTCGGACGCGTAAATGCCCGCAAACCGCTCGGACACTCTGGGCATCGAAGGTTGCAGGCGGTGGTAGGCTCTATCGAAATCGTCATCGGCAGTCCCCACTGAATCGGTCGGCGCACCCATTTCGTGAGCTGATAGGACGCATAAAGCGACAACACATTCCATGCGCGACGGACGGTGACTTTTGACAAAAAATTAGCTACATCGTGACGATATAATTTCATTGAAATTTCTTTTCCTCCTTCTTTATAAATATCGCTCTTCTACGATTTTGATGTGGTGCAAAACGTGACCTATCATAATGTATGCCAATGCACGAGCCGAAATTGGGCGGTTATTGACCGTGCCGACTCGCTTCGCGGCAGCGTCGGAAATATTTTGAAATAAATAAAAATGTGACTGCCTCAAAAGCGAAAATTCAGTTATTAGACTTTCCAACGAGCGGTTCGTCACATCTGCGTTTGCGGCGTAGAGGTCTTCGTCGCAACTCGGAAGGTTGCAAAGGTCGTTGCGGAGAAATGTCATCGCCCGATACGCCATAATGCGCTCTGTATCAATCAAGTGCATCACGACTTCCTTAATCGTCCATTTGCCTTCGGCATAAGAAAAATCAATTTTATCCGCCGGAATTTGATGAAAAAAACCTGCAAACTGGCGCAAAATTTCTCCAAAAACTTCCATAAAATCGCCATCTGGCACGAGGTCAATGTATTTTTGAAAGTACGCAGCGTGTTCGGCAGGCGTTGGTCTTTGTATCATAAAAATATTTTTATTTAAAAAATTGTGACTTATATTTTCGTTCCTTATTCTTGAAAATATATCCGTTTGACGCGCTCCGAAAGCGTCGTAAAGATTTCATACGGAATGGTATTGAGTGCCTTCGCAAGCTCTGCCACACTCGGACTTTCGCCAAATATCGTCGCCTCGTCGCCCTCCTGTACCTGCGGCAGCTGCGTCACGTCTATCATACACATATCCATACACACGTTGCCCACTATGGGCGCGCGACCGCCGCCGACTTGGACGCTAAAATTACCGTTGCCCGCAGCTCGCAACAAACCGTCTGCGTAGCCGACACTGAGCGTCGCTATGCGCATCGCTTGTTGGGCGCGACCGCTTCTGCCGTAACCAACGGACTCGCCTGCCGCCAAAGTTTTGAGTTGCGAAACCGTGGCTTTTAGACTGCTCACGACTTTTAGAAGCGGCTGGATTTCGGCACTGCTGTCGATGCCGTACAGCCCGATTCCCAAACGAACCATCTCGAAATGATATTGCGGAAAGCGGACAATACCGCCCGAATTGAGCAAATGCCGAAGCGGATAGTAACCGATTTGCTTGCAAATTTGTTCGTAGAGGTTTATAAAATTTTGAGCCTGCTGGTGCGTAAATTCATCGTGCAACGGATTCTCACTTGCCGCCAAGTGCGAAAAAATAGACTGGACTCGAAGCTGCGGATACTGCGCCAAAGTAAGTGTCAGCTCCTCAATGTCCGACTGCTCAAACCCCAAACGCTTCATTCCCGTATCCAATTTTAGATGGATATTTACAGTTTCGTGACTGTCTTTTACGGCAGTAATAAAATGTTTAAGTAGTGTAAGGCTATAGATTTCGGGTTCTAAACGGTAGCGAAGTATGGCATCAAAACTTTCTTCTTCGGGATTCAGCACCAAGATTGGAAGCGAAATTCCTGCTTGTCGCAGCTCAATTCCCTCGTCCGCGTAGGCTACTGCGAGATAGCTAATTCGCTGACTTTCCAGCAAGCGACCGACTTCGTGGCTGCCACTTCCGTAAGCTGACGCTTTTATCATCGCCATCACACGCGTGCGAGGTTGGAGGCGGCTGCGATAAACTTGCAGGTTTTCTACGAGCGCGTTCAGATTTATTTCTAAAATAGTTTTATGTGCTTTTTGTGACAGCCGATTGGCGATGCGCTCGAAAGCAAAGATGCGCGCGCCTTTGAGCAAAATAGTTTCTTGCTGGAAATCTGAATTTTTTATTTGTACCAAAAAATCTTCTGTCGAATCAAAAAAAACACTCGATACTTCGTTGGGCAGCTTGGGCGCAATCGCTTTTATTTCTTTCCCAATTCCTATCAGCCGAGTAATATTTTTTTGGCTCAATAATTTTGTCACGGCAGCGTAAAGTTTTGTTTTGCTCCAACCGCTCTCTAAAATATCAGACAGAATAATTGTTTTTTGTGACAGTGTATTTTGTTGCTCCATAAAATTAAGTGCTGCCGTCAGCGACGTAATATCGGAGTTGTAGCTATCGTTGATGAGTAAGCAGCCGTTGATGCCCGATTTGAGTTCGAGGCGCATTGCGACAGGCTCGAGCTGCGATATTCGGTGTCGGATAATATCGTTAGCGTAGCCGTAG
>JAYWGG010000344.1:0-3623 GCA_043778415.1 Saprospiraceae bacterium | reverse complement strand
AAAAAATAATTGCAAAAGCCGCACACAGCGTCGAAAATATTTTCATAATTGGTAAAATTAATTTGAAATAATTGAAAATTTGTGACAAAAATCCTATTTGGTTTTTTCTCCTGTAAAATAGTCTTCTTTTTCTTTGAAAAGTACATTAAAAGTAGTCAAACTACCGTAAATTTTTGTGATGTATTGCTGCAAATCAATTTTTTCGTCGTCTTGCAACTTGCTGGCATTTATTTTTTGTTCCATTACCCTAATCCTGTCACGAACCATCACTATTTTATGAAAAAAAGTTTCTATCGGAAGCTCTTTTCCTTGCAAATTGGTTTCGCCAGCCTCCATAATCAACTTTCCGCCCCGCCATTTCTCGTGAATCGGGATAATTTCTGAAGTATCCAACCAAGCGCGCAGCACCCTCGCCAAAGATTTTTCGGCTTCCGAAAAAGTAACCGACGAATCGGCTTCAATAGCTTCGACGATTTCCCAATTCGGAGCTTCTTTGCCTACATTTTTTAGTCCATATTGCATAAAGCAAACCTCATACGCCGCCAAATGAAGCCGCGTCACAACGCCCTCGCCAAAAGCTGCGTGTTTTACCCGTGAGCCAACGCCCAAAAGTTCCTTTTCCATGTTCTCCTTTTTAATTTTTTATTGTATATTTGCCCAGTTTAACGCCTTCGAGCAGTATAATGTTTCAAAATGAATCAACTATGAAAACTCTAAAAGTTG
This sequence comes from Saprospiraceae bacterium, assembly GCA_043778415.1. Lineage (GTDB taxonomy): Bacteria > Bacteroidota > Bacteroidia > Chitinophagales > Saprospiraceae > JAYUHK01. Next base: position 2,900 of record JAYWGG010000344.1, on the reverse strand, counting down.
GAATTACTGGCGGTATTGGAAGCGGCAAAACGACCGTCTGTAAGATATTTGAAGTCCTGAATATTCCTGTTTATTATTCGGACGAGCGCGCAAAATGGCTGATGAACAATAATTTAACATTAAAAAATGAAATTTGTGACTTATTTTCTTCCGACGCTTATTTTGAAAATGGCAAGCTTAATCGCTCATTTTTAGCAAAAATAATTTTTGAAAACGATACAAAAAGAACCTTGCTCAACAATTTAGTACACCCCAAAGTCATGGAAGACGGAGAAAATTGGTTCAAAACCATCGACGGTAAATTCTCGTACGTCTTGAAGGAATCAGCTATATTGTTTGAAAGCGATGCTTATTTGTCGGTAGATAAAGTCATCACAGTCAGTGCTTTTGAAAAAATAAGAATAAATCGTGTCCAAAAACGTGACTTTGCAGACCTTCATTCCGTCATAAGGAGGATATTATCGCAATGGTCGGACGAACAGAGAGAGGCAAAATCGGATTTTATAATACAAAATAACGACACTCAACTTTTAATACCACAAATAATTGACATACATAAGATGTTGATTTGAAATAAGCAATATATTTTTTTTAAAAAATATGACATTTTTATAAAAAAAATGTCAATCAGTGACTTTTTTTGAATTATTAATATTACTTTTGTAAGTATTTAAGTTTGTACGACCCTAATAAATAAATTTGCCATTGACAAGAATTTTGATTGGCAACACTCCACTTTCAGAGCGTCCTTTGTGACACTCAAAAATCCACACTTTTTAGTTTGGTTATTTTAACACACTCCATTTTCTATTCGATTAAGATAAACATTAGAGATGTTTGTCTGATTGATTTTTTGTGACTATATTTTACGAATTACATAATAAATTATTACCTAATAAATTTTCATTTTTATGAAACTTATTTACTTGAAAGACATGATTTCTACTCCCAGCAAATCTGCACTAAAAGCTACACTTTTACTGCTTTCTTTGGGAGTTCTACTTCACGGAAAATTGCAAGCAAACAACTCCGAAAAATGCTTGGTCTGCGACAACATTACCTACGGTGGTGTAATCTCTGGCAACGAAACTGCCTGTCCTAACCCAACATTCGACCCATCTATCATTACCAATGCCACATTTCCAACGGGTGGCTCGGGCGCAATCGAGTATATGTGGATGTACACGACTGGCGACCCGAATGCAGCGGTCATCAACTGGACTCCAGTGATGATGAGCAACTCGCCAAGCTACGACCCCGGACCGATTTCGCAAACCACTTACTATGTAAGATGTTCGCGCAGAGTCGGTTGCACAGAGTTCGCAGCCGAATCAAATATTATCATAAAAAGGCTTGAATGTTGCGATAATATCAACAACGGTGGAAAAATCCAGCAAGACCAAATGGGTTGCCTTCCAGCTTATGACCCTACCACTCTTGTGAATCAGACTGCTCCAACGGGCGGCATGGGGGTCATCGAGTACGCATGGTTCAAAAGTCTCACTGGCGTTCCGTATTTCAATGGTAGCTCCGCTTGGACACTAATAATAGGTGCAAGTGGGCTTTTTTATGACCCGCCATCTATTACCGCTACCACTTACTATGTCCGTGTAGCACGCCGAGTAGGTTGTACCGATTTTACACCTTCTAATATCATAATCGTCAGCTTGAAACCAAAGCCAATTATTACGCCTAACGCTTCTATGGTAGCCTGCAACGGCGGTTCTACAGGAGCAATTAATTTAATAATTTTTGCAGGTACGCAGCCATTTACTTTCAACTGGAATCTTAATACCATCGGCAACCAACAGAACCCCATTAACTTGCCTGCTGGAACATATACCGTCACAATGACCGATGCAATCGGTTGTACTGCAACTGCTTCTACTACCATTACCTCTCCAACTCCCGTCCAAGCAAGCGCAACTTCAAACAACGTAACTTGTTTTGGGCAAAATAACGGAAACGCCACAGGTTCGGCTTCGGGTGGTGTCAGTCCATACACTTTTAGATGGAGCAATAATCTTACATCATCTTTCATCAACGCATTGTCAGCCGGTACATACACGCTCACTGTCACTGACAACAACAACTGCCAAAAAACTACCTCCGTTACCATCACTCAACCACAAGACATTACAGTCACCATATCCAAAACAGATATTGGGTGCGCTGGAGCAAATACTGGTTCAGCGACAGCCAACGTTTCTGGCGGAACATCGCCATACACTTACGCATGGAGCGGCGGCGGTACTGGACCAACAAAAACAAATCTTTCCGCAGGAAATAACACGGTGACAGTCACCGATGCAAATGGTTGTAGCAAAACAGCAGGCGTTGTAATCAGCGAGCCAACCGCCATTACTTTAGCCTTTGCGATAACGAATGCAACTTGCAATGGAGTAACTGGAAGTATCACCGCGAATCCTTCTGGCGGTACTCCAAGTTATACCTATTTGTGGAGCAATGGAGCTACAACTCAAACGATTTCTAACATACCGACAGGAAACTATACTGTCACAGTTACGGATACGAAAGGTTGTACAAAAATTGGTTCAGCCGCAATATCATCGCCTTCGGCAATATCTCTTTCTATCACAAGTACGAATGTTTCATGCAACGGCGGCGCAAACGGTTCTGCAACCGTAGTAGCTAATGGCGGCACATCGCCATACACTTACGCATGGAGCGGCGGCGGTACAGCACCTACAAAAGGAAATCTTTCGGCAGGAACTTATACAGTGACAGTCACCGATGCAAATGGTTGTACCAAAACGGCGACTGTTAATGTCAATGAAGCAAGCAATTTGTCGGTAACAGTGAGCAAAGTAGATGTTACTTGCAACGGTGGCAACAACGGTTCTGCGAGCGCAACAGTAGTCGGCGGCACGCCAAGTTAT
>JAYWGG010000343.1:0-11384 GCA_043778415.1 Saprospiraceae bacterium | reverse complement strand
CTATCCTCATGCGCACCTGCGAAAATTTCTTTTCTTGCTGGAGCAATAGTTGAGCGTCGGCGATGAGTTTTTTGGCAGCCGATATGGTGGCTGTTTTGCGCTCCATTTTTATCATAATATCAAATAAATATTGGTCGCGAATGCGCGAAATGCCTGGTTCGGCGGGTCCGATGACTCGTTTTCCGAGTGTGCGGCGCAAAAGATTGGCTACCGCTTGGGCGGCGTGGGACGCTACTTGCGGGTCTTTGTGCTTGACCGTCAGACTGATGAGCCGAAAAAATGGCGGATAGGCAAACGTTTGTCGCTCCGATAGTTCTCGATGAAATAGGTGCTGAAAATCTGCGCGGACGGTTTCTTGCACGACGGGGTGAGCCAGATTGAAAGTCTGAATGACCACTTTGCCACGCTTATTTTTGCGCCCCGCTCTGCCGCTTGCTTGCACCATGAGCTGAAAAGCGCGCTCGCCAGCTCGAAAATCAGGAAACTGAAGCAGTTGGTCGGCACTCAAAATTCCTACCAATCCTACGTTGTCGAAGTCCAATCCTTTGGTCACCATTTGTGTGCCGACCAAAATATCTATCCGTTTTTCTTCAAAATCGTTGATGATGGTGGCGTGTGCATTTTTGCTGCGGACGGTGTCCAAATCCATGCGCTTTATTTTTGCGTCTGGAAAATAAATTTGTAGCTCGTCCTCGATTTTTTCCGTTCCGAAGCCTTTCATCGTGAGGTGTCGGGCGCGACAAGCGGGACATTCTTGCGCCACATTGGTCTGGTAGCCGCAATAATGGCAGCGAAGATTGTTACTAAACTTATGATACGTCAGGCTTACGTCGCAGTGCACACATTCCGAATTCCAGCCACAAGCCGTGCATTGCAGCACCGGCGAATAGCCACGACGGTTCTGAAACAAAATAATTTGTTCTTTTCGCTCCAGCGCGGCTGTTATTTCGGAGAGCAACAAAGTGGTAAAGTGCGACTGCAATTTTCGCTGCTTTTGTTCTTCTTTCATATCTGCCAAAATAATTTCGGGCATCGGCAAGTTCGCAAACCGCTCAGATAAAGTGACCAAACCGTATTTGCCAAGCATTGCGTTTTGATACGACTCGAGCGAAGGCGTGGCAGAGCCGAGCAGTACTTTCGCCCCAAATTTTTGTGCCAAATAAATGGCGGCATCGCGGGCGTGGTAGCGCGGCGCAGGGTCATCTTGCTTGAACGACGGGTCGTGTTCTTCATCTACCACAATGAGTTGGAGATTAGAAAAAGGCAAGAAAAGGGCGGAGCGCGCCCCCAAAAGCAAGGGTTTGCCAGCCAGCGTGTCTTTCCAAAGCTCTACCCGCTCGTTGTTGGAAAGTCGGGAGTGATAAACGGCTATTTTGTTGCCAAATATTTTCTGAAGTCGTTGGGTGATTTGCGTAGTAAGTGCGATTTCGGGCAGTAAGTACAGCACTTGTCCGCCTTTTTCGAGGGTTTCCTCGATGAGGCGAATGTAGAGATTGGTCTTTCCAGAACCCGTCACGCCGTGCAGCAAAACCGTATTTTGTTTCTTAAAAATCTGCTGAACACTCTGGTACGCCTCCAACTGACTGTTGGTGAACGCAGGTTGCCAGTTGAGTTCGTCTTCGTAAGTGCCAAGTCGGCTGACTTCGCGGGCATAAATGGTAAAAATACCTTTTTTTTCCAAAGCGATGACGGTGGCGGCATCTACTTTCGCAACGTCGCATATCTCTTGTTTTCTGACAAAAGATTGTGTTTTTTCGAGTTGAAAATATGCCAGCAATGCGTTGGTTTGCTTGACCGAGCGCGTGAGCAATTCAAAGGCTTCGCGCCGCTTTTCGGGGGTAGAAAGATACGGTTCTTGCAGCCGCACACACGAAATAGTTTTGGGCTGATATTTTGTTTTTAATTCTTCTTGCAAAAATAAAATCCCGCGTTCCAGCATTTTTTGGAGGAGCGGATAGACGGTTTTTTGGTTCAAAATATCCTGAATTTGCTCTATCGAAAGCTCATTCTGGATAGAAAGTGCCTCCGCCACCAAATATTCTTTGTCCGAAAGTTGTCCCAAATCGTGTGCGTAGGCGGGATTGAGGACGACTTTCGTTTCGCTGCTCAAACGGAAAGCGTTGGGCAGCGCAGCGTTCATCACTTCGCCCAGCGTGCAAAGATAATACTCGGCTATCCAGTGCCAAAGTTCGAGTTGCTGCGCCGTCACTATCGGCTGCGAATCAATGACAGAAACAATCGGTTTCACGTCATAGCCTTGTGGCATTTCGGTCGTCACGGACGCTACCAAACCCGCATACAATTTGCTTTTTCCGAACTGTACTTCCACGCGCACGCCGACTTGCACCTGCGCCACGCAAGTCTGCGGCACAGCGTAAGTATAAGTTTTGGGGATTGCGACGGGCAAAATAACGGCTACATAAAGATTTTGCATAAAAATATTTTAGAACGCTGCATTTCCGGGCGTGCGCGGAAACGGAATCACGTCGCGTATATTGCTCATGCCCGTGATGAACAGCACGAGCCGCTCGAAGCCCAGCCCAAAGCCTGCGTGGGGGCAAGTGCCGAAGCGGCGCGTGTCGAGGAACCAGTACATTTCTTCGGTCGGAATGTGCAGTTCGTTCATGCGGCGTTCCAATCTATCGAGCCGTTCTTCGCGCTGCGAGCCGCCGATGATTTCGCCGATGCCGGGAAATAAAATATCCATCGCGGAAACTGTTGCGCCCGGAACTCCGTCTTTGGGTTCGTCTTGACGCATATAAAAAGATTTGATTTCGGCGGGATAGTTGGTCAAAATCACAGGTTTTTTGAAATGTTTTTCCACCAAAAAACGCTCGTGTTCGCTTTGCAAGTCCGCGCCCCACGCCTCGATAGGATATTTGAACTGTTTTTTCTTGTTGGGCGTAGAATTTTTTAGAATTTCTATAGCCTCTGTGTAAGTGATTCGCTCAAAATCGTGGTCTAAACAAAACTGCAATTTTTCGAGCAATCCCAACTCGTTGCGCTCTGCTTGCGGCTTTTGTTTGTCTTCTTCGGCAAGCCGTTGGGCGAGAAAATTGAGGTCGTCTTGACAGTGCAACATTGCGTATTCGATGCAATATTTGAGCATTGATTCTGCCAAGTCCATATTATCCACCAAGTCTGCGAAAGCGACTTCGGGTTCTATCATCCAAAATTCCGCCAAATGGCGAGTGGTATTGGAGTTTTCGGCGCGAAACGTAGGTCCGAAAGTATAGACTTTGGAGAGTGCCAAAGCCGCCAGCTCCGCTTCGAGCTGCCCCGAAACGGTAAGATTGGTGCTGCGCTCAAAAAAATCTTCTTTAAAATTAATACTGCCGTCGTCGTGGCGCGGTGTTTTATTCAAGTCCAAAGTCGTGACGCGAAACATTTCGCCCGCGCCCTCGGCATCGGAAGCCGTAATAATCGGACTGTGAATATAAAAAAATCCTTTGTCGTTAAAAAATTGGTGAATCGCAAACGCAATAGCATGGCGCACGCGGAAGATAGCACTGAACGTATTGGTGCGAAAACGCAAGTGCGCAATTTCGCGCAGGAACTCCAAACTGTGTTTTTTGGGTTGGAGCGGAAATTTTTCGGCATCGCTGTCGCCGAAAATTTCGATGTGCGTAGCTTTCACTTCCGCCGTTTGCCCCTTGCCTTGCGAAGCGGTGAGCAGTCCTGTGACACCTATCGCCGCTCCCGTTGTGATGCGGCGCAACAAGTTTGCGTCCGTATTTTCAAAATCCACTACGATTTGTAAATTATGAATCGTAGAGCCGTCGTTGAGCGCAATAAATTGGTTGTTGCGAAACGTCCGCACCCAACCCATGACCGTCACGGTTCGTTCCAAGTCGCCGCTTTGTACCAATTTGGCTATTTCTTCCCTTTTTTGCATGGTATAATTTTTCTTTTTTCAAAATGAGCCGCAAAGTTACGCTGTTTTATCCATTTTTTTTGCCTACTTTTGCGCTCTTATCAAGGTTTTTTATAAAATATGAGTTCAAAAAAACTGTCTATCGTCATGCCTGCCTACAACGAGGAGCGCACGATTCATTTGATTCTGGACAAAGTCCGTACCGTAAAGCTGCTCAACGGCATCGAAAAAGAACTAATCATTACCAACGACTGCTCGAAAGATGATACCGAAGGTGCTATCCGACGCTATATGGCGGCACACCCAGAGTTGAATATTCAGTATTTTCGGCACGAAACCAATCAGGGCAAGGGCGCAGCACTCCACACGGGTATCCAACACGCTACTGGCGACTATCTCATTATCCAAGATGCTGACCTCGAATACGACCCCGAAGAATACAATTTATTACTCAAACCCATCGAAGATGGCTTCGCAGATGTCGTGTATGGCACCCGATTCATGGGCGGAAGTCCGCACCGAATTTTGTTTTTTTGGCACTCCATCGGCAACCGTTGGCTGACCAATCTCTCCAATATGATGACCGATTTGAACCTGACGGATATGGAAACTTGCTACAAACTCTTCAAAACGCCGTTGATTAAAAATTTGCGATTGGAGGAAAAAAGATTTGGTTTTGAACCCGAAGTAACCGCCAAAATCTCGCGTATAAAAGACATTCGCATTTACGAAGTAGGAATTAGCTACTACGGTCGCTCGTATGAAGAAGGAAAAAAAATCGGTTGGCGCGACGGCTTCCGAGCGATTTATTGTATTCTCAAATTTAATACTTGGAAAAAATAACTCCTCGAAACAAATAGAACTCAAATGCCGTTTAGGAAATAGGAAAAAAGGAGAAACGTAGTTATTAGTTTTTAGTGCTTAATTTTTAGTCGCACCAGAAATTGCTAATAGATTAGCATTATATCATCACAAATAATTCTACGAAAATACTTACTCTGTTTTTTCTTTATCTTTTAGACGTGGCTATTTTCTTCAAACTTGAAATTCGACAGCTAAAAAAAATTAATGGCTCAACAAAATTTTACATCTGATGTCGCCGCCGTAGATGCGTTGGCACAGGCTTATAAAGACCTTTCCAAAGAAATTGGGAAAGTCATCATCGGGCAAGACGAGGTCGTGCGTGCAGTCATCATCTCTATGTTTGCCAACGGTCACAGCTTGCTCGTAGGCGTGCCGGGACTGGCAAAAACATTGCTCGTCAGCACCATCGCCGAAGTGCTGGACTTGGAGTTCAAACGAATCCAATTCACGCCCGACTTGATGCCGAGTGACATCACTGGCTCCGAAATATTGGGCGAAGACCGTCAGTTCAAATTCAATCGTGGACCGCTCTTTTCTAATATCGTCTTGGCGGACGAAATCAACAGAACGCCGCCCAAAACCCAAGCCGCACTCCTCGAAGCGATGCAGGAGAGAAGCGTCACGGTGAGCGGCGTGCGCCACGAGTTGCCAGCTCCGTTTTTTGTGTTGGCGACTCAAAATCCGATTGAGCAGGAAGGAACTTATCCGTTGCCAGAAGCGCAGCTCGACCGTTTTATGTTCAATATTCCGCTTGATTATCCCTCTTACGAAGAAGAATTGCAAGTGGTGAGAGCTACGACGGCGCAACAAAACTACGACCTTCGCCACATCGTGACGAATGAACAAATATTGTCCTTCCAGAGGCTAATCCGCAAAATCCCGTTGGCGGATAATGTGTTGGAGTATGCCGTTGGTTTGGCTACCAAGACTCGTCCCGGCACGCCGCGCGCCACCAAAATCGTGAACGATTACATTTCGTGGGGAGCGGGCCCGCGCGCTTCGCAATATTTGGTGTTGGGTGCAAAGTGCCACGCCGCCGTGAATGGAAAGTATTCGCCCGACATTTCGGACGTGCAAGCGATAGCAAAATACGTCTTGCGCCACCGCATCGTGCGCAACTACAAAGCCGAAGCCGAAGGGATTACGGAAGAAAAAATCATCGAAACATTGTTCTAAAAAATTAATTCTGCACTGCGTAGTTTTTTTAGGAAAGTCCCAGGTTGTATAAGTTTGGGATATAAAAAGGTAAATTTTTGGAGTACATCTAAAAATTTACCTTTTTTTGTTTATGGATTAGGAATGAGGAAAAAATAAGGTACTCCAATTTTTCAAATAAATTCAATCAATAACAAGGCATTTTTGAGGCGCAACGCAGGGCGTTGAAACGAAAAAATAACGCGGTGATTGGTTGTAATTTAGCAGAAAAAATGAGTAGTTTATTTTAGATACATTCCTTAAACAGCAAATTCTATTTTTGGGTCGAAATGGCGACTGTTGTAGCCTTCTATTCCCTGCAAACCGCCCGTGTGGATAGCTACGATGCGGCTGCCACGTTCAAAATAATTATTTTTTATTAAATCAAAAATACCAAATAACATTTTTCCTGTATAAACTGGGTCGAGCGGAATGTCAAACTGCCGTTTGAAGTCGTTGATGAATGTGATAAGCTCGGGCTGAAACTTGGCGTAGCCCCCAAAATGATAGTCGTCGTTAATAGTCCAGTTGTTATAACAATCACTGTCACAAGCTGCGAATATTTTTTTTATTTCTGACTCCAAAAAATTCCCTTTCAGTGCCGAAAATCCTAATACTTTAGCTTTCCCGCGAAGCGCAGCAACCAAGCCTGCCGCCGTACCGCCTGTGCCGACGCTCACGCAATAGTGCGTAAGAGGATTGGAAGTATCATGCGACAACTCCGTCACTATTTCCTCACAACCCTTCAAAGCCAAGCTGTTGGTGCCGCCTTCTGGCAGTATATAGTGCTGATTACCAAACAGTTGCGTTATTTTTTTCGATTGATAATCGGTCGTAAATTCTCGATATTCGCTGCGCGAAACAAAGTGTAGTTTCATGCCAGATTTTTCTGCGAATCGGAGCGTGGGACTTAATACGTCCGCACGCTCGCCGCGCACGATGCCTATGGTATCGAAATCAAACAATTTTCCTGCCGCCGCCGTAGCGAAAAGATGATTGGAAAAAGCTCCGCCAAAAGTCAGAAGGCTCTTTTTATTTTGCTCTTTGGCTTTCAATAAATTGTATTTGAGTTTGCGCCATTTGTTGCCGTTAAGTTCGGGGTGTATCAAATCTTCCCTTTTTATCCAAAGCTCTATGTTTTTTTGGGTCAAAAAATCAGCTTTTATCGCTTGCAGTGGCGGACTGAATGGCAAAAAGTTAGAAATTGTCACGTTTTGATACTTTTTTTCAAAAAAAATGAATATTTTGTATAATTTGGCACAGCGTTTGGATAGATACAAATAGAAGACAAGCCTTTCGGCACCGCTACAAAAACCTTACTAATTTTCAGAGTTCTATTGTGTAACAATAAGTTCGTGTGGATTTAGTCATTATGCACCGCATTTTCCCGTAGTATCCGTTTACAATTACCTGTTTATTTTTCTCAATTATCTGAAATAATATTTTCATTCAAAAAAAATATTATTTTGAATAATTAATATATATAAGAATTTTTGATTTTAGTGTGTGAGTTAAGTTGTGCGAAAAGACGCACGGCTTCAAAATTTGTTAGTTAATTTGTACATCGGACCCAAACATCCGACCTTTTACACAGACCCAACTATTGATTAAAAGCGGGCTTATCTTTCAAGTAAGATAAGCTCGTTTTTTTTTGCAATAATCAATCTATTTTACCCAAAAAAACGTATAAAAATAAAAATTAAGTAGTTATAAGTTTTTAGTTTTTAATTTTGAGTCATCATAAACTATTGAAAATCAACAAATTATGTCGAATATTCAATGTCATCTATTTAAGTGTAAGAAATTAATTTTGAAATTAAGTATCGTCATACCAACGCTCAACGAAGCCCAAAATATTGGCAAACTATTAGACAGACTCCACGAAAATTCTGACTCCGACGAAGTAGAAATCATCGTGGCAGACGGCGGCAGCAGCGACGGTACGCCCCAAATAGCGAGCAGCAAAGGCGCGAAAGTCGTTAGCTCCGAGCGCGGGCGAGCGGTACAGATGAACGCTGGTGCAGCAGCAGCGACGAGCGAAATCCTGTATTTTGTCCATGCCGATACTCTTCCGCCACCCAATTTTATGTCGCACATAAGGCAGGCGTTAGAGCAAAATTTTCAGTTGGGGTGTTTTCGTTTCCAATTTGACTCCGACAAATGGCTGCTCAAAATAAACTCTTTTTTTACCCGATTCGACCGCCCTTGGTGTCGAGGCGGCGACCAAACACTGTTTGTCACCAAAGCCGTTTTTGACGAATTTGACGGCTACCGCAACGACTTTTTGATAATGGAAGAATATGATTTTTTGGAGCGAGTGCGACAAAAATATTCATTCAAAATTATGGCAGACGATGTGTTAGTTTCTGCTCGCAAATACGAAAAAAATACTTGGCTGCAGGTGCAAATCGCTAATTTCAGCGTGTTCAGAATGTACCGAAAAGGCGTTCCGCAAGCTGAACTTGCGGCGTATTACAAACGCGCTTTGAAGGTCTGATTTTTTTCAAAGCTGTTTATTCATAGACGATTTCTATCTCCGCCGAAGTCGGAAACGACTGGCAAGTCAAGATGTAGCCGCTCGCGATTTCGTCCTCGTCCAAGGCGTAGCAACTTTCCATTTTCACGCTTCCGCGAATCACTTTTGCCATGCAGGTAGAGCAAGCTCCCGACGTACAAGAATAAGGCGGGTCTTTTTTTATGTCCACCAACGCACGAAGTAAGTTCGTTTTGGGAGGCACGACGAGTTCGATCGTTTCGCCGTTGAGATGAGCGATAAGTCGAGCATTTTTTACTATTGCATCGCCTCCGACAGGCGCAACATCGCCGCCGACGGGTATTGAGAACAACTCTTTGTGGATATTTTTACCGTTGATGCCTTCCTTTTGGAGCGTAGCTTCAATCATTTCGGTCAATTCTCCCGGTCCGCAGATAAAATATTCGGCATTTTTGGTGCGGCTGGGGTGGTCGTTCAAAAAATCGGACACCATTTGAGCGGTGATGCGCCCAGTTTTGCCTTCCCAAGTGCTTAAATCATTTTTTTTGAACCAACTTTTGAGCAATCCGCCGCCCGATTGGATAGGTTGGCTCAAGACGTGTTCTACGAAAAGTTGTTCGGCGTAGCGTGTTTGCAGCTCGTCCAACTGTGTTTTGAAAATAATTCCCTCCGCATTTCTGTTGCCGTACAAGAGATGAACGCTGCTTTGCGGCTCTTGCTCCAAAACCGTTTTGGCAATGGACATCAGCGGCGTGATGCCGCTTCCTGCCCCAAAAAGATAGTAGGTTTTTCGCTGCGCAACGTCTAATGTTGGAAAAAAACGACCTTGCGGCGGCATTATATCTACTTCAGTTCCGACGCGGAGTTGGTCAAAAACGTAGTTGGAAACCAACCCTTTTTTTACCCGTTTGACGGTGACGGTCAGGCTTGGTTCGAGCGGGCTGCTTGACATAGAGTAGGCGCGGCGCACGTCTTTGCCGCCCAAAAGGAAGCGCAAAGTCAGGTATTGCCCTGCTTCGTAGGTAAAAATTTCTTTCAGCTCGCTCGGCACCTCGAAAGTTATCGAAACGGTGTCGGGAGTTTCGGGAGTCACTTTTGCTACCCGCAATTTATGAAAATGAGTATCAGACATTAAATTTTTTTTTAGTTTCGTAGAGATGAACGCCAAATACGTTTTGTTGGTTCATTTCTGGAAGATAATACAACGTCGGTTTTTGCGGCGGTGCAAAAATAATGCAACTGCGTCTATTGTGGTTATTTTTTTAATAAAAAAAGTCAGAAAAAACTTTCTTCAGAATAATTTAGACAACAAATAAATAAAAAAAAGTATTTTTTTTAGCTATAAAATTGATTTACAACATATTAAGTGTTACATTTACGCTTTTCGAGAAAAAAACGGCAGATATTATAGCACGAAAATAAAAATATGTAAAATAATGTGTCTTTTTCTTTCAGAAAGAAAATAAAAAGACGAAATTTGCCGCTCGTTTAAAAAATGTATCAAAACAATTCGTAACATAAAGAGTAAGAAAAAATAAGACACTCCAAATCTATCAGAAAAATGGGTAGCTTGTTTTAGACACATCTTTTATTATAAACCAACGCAATAAACAATGAGAAAAGCCGACCTTGTCAGTGTTATTTCAGAAAAAACTGGGGTGCAGAAAGTAGATGTATTAGTTACATTAGAAACGCTCATTAAAGAAATCAAAGAGTCGCTTGCGGGTGGCGAAAATGTGTATATTCGAGGTTTTGGAAGTTTTATTATCAGACGCAGAGCCAAAAAAATCGGTCGCCATATTAAAAATAATATTTCGGTCGAGATTCCAGAACATTACGTTCCCTCTTTCAAGCCTGCTAAAACCTTTACGGACGACGTGAAACATAAGGTTACCTCGTTGCCAGAAGACAACGGCGGAGCGCAATAGGAATGAGGAAAAAATGAGTGGTTCATTTTAAATACATTCCATAACTTTTTTAGATAAAAAAAATTGACCATAGAATAAAAAGCTACCACAACAGAGCAAATGAATAAAGTGCAGTTGATAACCCTTGCGGGGGCATTTTTCTTGTTTATAGGTCTTTATTGGGGGACTGGTACGAAGCCCAAAGAGCGTAAATCTGTCGAAAAGTCGAGAACTTTGGTGGCGGAAAGTATAGATATTGATGAGCTTTTGCGAGATGCAAAAAAAGAATTGACACCAGAAGTTGGCAATGAAGTAGCGCTGGTAGAAAGTAAATATGCCGCCAGCAACTCCGACACAGCAAAAGCGACAGTACTAAAAAATCTCGCCCACATCTGGTACGACCAACATAGGGTTGAACTTTCTGGACATTATGCCCAGAAAGTAGCCGAAATAGAAGGGACGGAAAAGGCTTGGTTCATCGCTGCTGCTACTTTCCGCGAAGCGGCACAAAAAGCTGCGAATGACAAAATACGTCAGTTTTGTAGCAATCGGTCGCTGAAAGCCTATGAAAGTACGCTTTCACTCAATCCGACCAGCGTGCCAAATAAGTTGAATTTAGCCATCTGCTACGCCGATAATCCGCCAGCCGACAACCCGATGAAAGGAATCTTGATGCTGCGCGAGCTGAACGAACAAGCTCCCGAAAATGTAGCGGTCATCAATACATTGGGGCGATTGGCGATAAAAACAGGACAGTTTGACAAGGCGGTAGCGAGGCTCGAAAAGGCAATTTCGTTAGAGCCCAACAACCCAATAAGTATTTGCTTGCTGGCAGAAGCCTACGAAAACTCTAATGAAACTGCGAAAGCTGCCGAGTTCGCCAAGAAATGTAAAACGTCTATTGACAAAACAAAATAGGGAATGAAGAAAAAATAAGGTACTTAATTTTTTCCAATCAATTCAAACAATAACAAGGCATTTTTGAGGCGCAACGCAGGGCGTTGTAACGAAAAAATAACGCAGTGATTGGTTGTAATTGAGCAGAAAAAGT
>JAYWGG010000342.1:0-3646 GCA_043778415.1 Saprospiraceae bacterium | reverse complement strand
AATCCTTTTTCATCACAAAATCGTTCATAAAATAATTTTCTCCTACGTCTATGTCTTCTTCTCTGACGGTGACGAAGCCCATTTTTTGGTAAAAAAATGATGATTTGTTGTAGCGATTGACGTTGAGTTCGACGCTGGCACAAGCGCGTTTTTGTAGTTGCAGGCAGACTTCTTCGAGCAGTATTTTTCCCAATCCTTTGCCTTGCTCGGCGGGGTCGAAGTAGAGTTTGTGAAGTTTAGAATGTTGATTTTCAAACACTTCGTAGGCAGCATAGCCACAAAAAGTGTCTTCATTTTTCAACAATAAAAAAACCACTCCGGCTTGCATTTGTTGGCGCAAACGCTCCGTGTCGTACATCCAAGCGAGCATATAGGCTTGCTGCTCTACGCTCAATATCTCTCCGTAGGTCGGCTTCCAAGCGGCGGCGGCGATGCGCTGAACAATCGGAATATCTGATTCCGACGCTGTCACAATTAAATAATTTTTACTCATTTTTTGTAACTTCTTTTGGCTCTGTTTTTGCCCTTGCCTCTTCTTTTTCTGCTTGCGCTTGCTCGAACCTTGCTTGCTTTTCGGCTTCGCGGCGTGCGTGCTGGACTTCGTCGGCAGCATCGTAGGCTTTGATAATTTCTTTTACCAATCGGTGGCGCACTACGTCCTCGGTAGTCAGTTGTACGCGCCCGATGCCCTCAATATTGTTCAAAATTTCGAGCGTGTGGCGCAGACCCGATTTCTGATTGTGGGGCAAATCTACCTGCGAAAGGTCGCCCGTGATGATGCACTTCGCCGAAGGTCCGAGCCGCGTGAGGAACATTTTCATCTGGAGAACGGTCGAGTTTTGGGCTTCGTCGAGGATAATAAACGCATTGTCGAGCGTCCGACCACGCATATAAGCGAGCGGAGCGACTTCGATAGTACGGTTTTCCATAAAAAAAGCCAACTTTTCGCTCGGCAACATATCGTCGAGCGCGTCGTAAAGCGGGCGCAAATAAGGATCTACTTTATCTTTCAAGTCGCCGGGCAAAAAGCCGAGATTTTCGCCTGCTTCTACGGCGGGGCGAGTCAAAATAATCCGTTTGACGGTTCTATTTTTTAAAGCACGAACAGCCAGCGCGACGGCGGTATAGGTTTTTCCAGTTCCCGCAGGACCTACGGCAAACAGAATATCGTTGATTTCGGATTGCTCGACGAGAATTTTCTGGTTGCGCGTCTTTGCCTTGATGGCTTTTCCGTCGCGTCCGTGAAGAATCACGCCGTTTTCGGTGGACGACTCGGGGATTCTCGCCTCGAAAGGATTGTTGCCCGCCAAAATATCTTCGATGGTGTGGACGCTCAACTCTTGGTGGTCTTTGAGCATCCGAATCATCATTTCGATTTTTGATTTCGCACTTTGCGTGTGCTTTTTTTCGCCTGCCAATTTCAGTTGGTTGCCGCGCGACGTGAAAGTGACGTTGGCAAAGGCTTTTTTAAGGAGGTTGAGTTTTGCGTTTTTTTCGCCAAAAAATTCCAGCAAATCAACGTCTTCAACGGATAAAGTAATTTCGCTCAATATTTTTTTTTAAAAAGATTTCGTTCCAAAGAAATGAAGAAAAATAAAGTACTCCAATTTTCAAATAAATTGACAATAACAAGGAATTTTTAAGGCGCAACGCAGCGCGTTGTAACAAAAAAATAGCGCAGTGATTGGTTCTAATTTAGCAAAAAAAATGAGTAATTTATTTTAGACGCATTTCTAAATTAAATTTTTATGCAAAAAGGTAACGGTACAAATTCATTTTTGTTGATTTTTTGTCCATTTTCCTTCGAGTTTTAAGTTGTTTTTCGTCAAGTTTATTTTTGATGCTCCGCAAAATTAGAGCTTCAAAAAAAAACTTACTTCGCTGTCAGCGAGATAGCTGCGCCACCACCAGCCGCCAAACGAAGTAGAAGGCTGTATCCTTTTTGGACGTTTATCTTCAAGATAGTTACTTCGGTCGGGTTTTCTTGCCAGTGCGCGTTGATGCCGTCACAATATATCGTGGCTTCGTAAGTGCGTCCAGCGTCCAAAAAGTCCAATTTTATGTCAAGATTGCGCTGGCTTTCATCTGTAATAGAGCCAACAAACCAGTTGTTCGTTCCCTTTGCTTTCCGTGCAACGGTCAGATAATCGCCAATTTCGGCGTTCAAAATTTTCGTGTCTGACCAATCAACTGCTACGTCTTTGATGAATTGAAAAATGTCCATTCTCGACTCATAATTTTCTACCAAGTCGGCTGCCATTTGCAGCGGCGAATACATGGTGACGTAAAGCGCAAGCTGCTTCGCAACAGTCGTATGCACCTGAAAACCTTGTTTCCATTTCTCAAATTTGACATCAAAAATACCCGGAGTATAGTCCATCGGACCTCCCAAAAGACGCGTGAAAGGCAAAATAGTTTCGTGCTCGGGCAAGTTGCCTCTGCTCCAACCGTTAAATTCGTTGCCGCGTCCCGCTTCGCAAGCCAACCAATTCGGATAAGTGCGGCTCAATCCAGTCGGGCGGACGGGTTCGTGTGCGTCGAGCATAATTTTGTTGGCGGCAGTTCGCTGCGCCACTCGAATGTAATGATTGACCATCAACTGCCCGTCGTGCCATTCGCCTTTGGGGATAATGCGCCCTACGTAGCCCGTTTTTACGGAGTTCATGCCGTATTTTTTCATCAGTTCGTAGGCTGCGTTCATGCGCTTCTCGTAGCTCGTGACGGCGGACGACGTTTCGTGGTGCATAATGATTTTCACGCCTTTGGCGGCGGCATATTTAGAAAGTTCTGCGATGTTGTAGTCGGGATAAGGAGTGGTAAAGTCAAAAACGTCTTCTATCCACTTGCCGAACCAGTCTTCCCAGCCTGTGTTCCAACCTTCCACCAACACGCCGTCGAAGCCGTTTTTTGCTGCAAAGTCAATATATTTTTTGGTGTTTTCGGTGGTCGCTCCGTGCTTTCCAGTCGGCTGTGAATCCTTCCAAGTGTGTGCATTTTGCGAACCTGCATAATCCCAAGTCGATTTTCCGACGTGCATTTCCCACCAAATACCGACGTATTTTTGGGGCTTTATCCAGCTCGTTTCAGCGATTTTGGACGGCTCGTTGAGGTTTAGAATTATTTTTGATTCCAAAATTCCTGCTGCATTGTCGGCGAATAAAACAACTCTCCAAGGCGTGTTGAATCCCGCCTTTACCGTAGCTTTGACGGTAGGGACGATGGACGGCACCAAACTTGCTTTGAAAGAAAGCGCGAGCTTGTCCACCGTAAGCTGCATAGCCGGAAAATCCACCAGAGCTGCCTCGTGAATGACCGCATGAAATCCAGTAGGACTGCGAAAAGTGATCGGCGTTTGCACCTCATCGAGTCCAGTAAGATGTTTGGTGCTGATACTTTTTTCGGCTTCGACGTAACCAGACGCATTGATTTCAGAAACTAAAGTGGTCGAGTAACGGTGTTCGTTGCTGTCCCAATCGCCGGGAATCCAAAAAGCAGTAAGGTCTTCGGTGAGGCGAAATTCTGTTTTTTCGTCCTCTACGACTATGGTGTTTCCGTATCCGCCATTCGCAGGAAATTCGTAGCGAAAGCCTACGCCGTCGTCATAAATTTTGAAGCGAATATTGAGTAATTTTTTGCTGTTTCGCTG
>JAYWGG010000341.1:0-11520 GCA_043778415.1 Saprospiraceae bacterium | reverse complement strand
ATATAATAGTGAAATACAATCAATTTTTTTTAATAATCTAATTTAATAACAAAACAATAATTCAAAATCATGAGGAAATTGAGTTTACTTTTAACAGGAGCTTTGGCTCTTGCTGCTTCTGTTGCGATGGCACAGTCCGACTTGCCGACAAGCACGAAGCCTGGGTGTTATGCAAAATGCCTAATTCCAGACGAATACAAAGAAACTACTGAACAAGTAGTGACAAAAGCCGCTTCTACTCGCACAGAAGTAATCCCTGCCACTTACACTACCGTAACGGACCGTGTAATGTCCAAAGCTGCTGGAAAGCGTTTGACTCCAGTACCTGCTACCTTCGAAACTGTTACTGAAAAAGTAATGGTAAAGCCAGAAGGAAAGCGCGTAATTACGATTCCCGCTACTTACGAAACAGTCACTGAAAAGATGCTTTCAAAAGCAGAAAGCAAGCGTCTAACGCCAATGCCAGTTCAGTACGAAACCGTAACAGAGCAGATTATGGTGAAGCCAGAAGGTAAGCGCATGGTCGCAGTACCAGCTGTTTACTCCACCGTAACCGAAAAAGTAGAAGTAAGAGGTGCGGGAAGCCGCACCGTAACTGTATCCGGCGACGGAACAGTTTATGATGCCAACAGAGGCGCAGTTGCTTCAGCAGGTGGCGCACGCGTAGCCATCAAAAATGCTAAAGGAAAAATCATCGGCTACAAAGATGCAGAAGGCGGCACAACCTCTTACAGAGGCGGCGGCGCAGGTGCTACTTACGAAACAAAGTCAGAGCAAATCATGGTAAAGCCAGAAGGTAAGCGTCTAATCGCAGTACCGGCTACCTACGAAACAGTTACTGAAAGAGTAGAAGTAAAGCCAGCAAGCAAGCGCATGATTACTACGCCAGCAGTATATGGCACTGAAACAGAAACTTACGAAATAGAAGCAGCTTCTACTCGCATCGAGGCGATGACTCCAAAAATGGAGAACATCACAGAGCGTATCGAAATAAAGCCATCTTCTACAAAGTGGGTAAAAAGAGTTGCTGACAAGGCTTGCCTTTCTGCCAACCCAGAAGATTGTTTAGTATGGTGTTTGGTAGAAGTACCAGCAGAATACAAGACGGTAACTCGTCAAATAAACAAAGGTTGCGACGGCTCTGGCGTTGCAAACGCTGGTTGCACAAAGACAATCGATATTCCTGCCAAAATGGGTACTCGCACCAAGCAAGTATTGAAATCAGCAGCTTCTACTCGTGAAGAAGAAATCGCAGCAGTCTTCGAAACTATCACAAAGCAAGTAGTAAAAACAGCTGAAACAGTTCGCGAAGAATCAACTCCAGCAGAGTTCAAAACTGTAACATCTCAATCTGTAAAAGCAGGTCCTACGACTCGTCAAGAGTCTATCGCTGCCGAATACGAAACCATCACCAAGCAAGTAATTACAACTCCAGCATCAGTGCGTGAGGAGGTAATCCCTGCGGAGTTCAAAACTATCACAAAGCGCGTACCAGTACAGTGCTGTGGAGTATTGGGTGCTGACGGCGTAATGAGAGAAACCGAAAATTGCCCTAACGGCGGCAAAGGAACTTCAAAAGCTGGTGGAGCTAACGGCGGTGCTGGAAACGGTAGCGCAAACGCTTGCTACAAAGAAGAAATCGTTCCTGCTGAATATGCAACTATTACCAAGCAAGTAATCAAAACTCCTGCTTCTACTCGTGAGGAAATAATCCCTGCGGAGTTCAGAACAGTAACCAAGCAAGTATTGAAAACACCTGCAACTACAACAGAGGAGAATATCCCAGAAGAGTTCGCAACAGTGTCTAAAAAAGTAGTAGCTACACCAGCAACTACCAAAACCATCGACATTCCAGCAGAATACACAACTATCACTAAGCGCCAGTTGGTAAAAGCAGGTGGCTTCACGGAATTCCGTGAAATCGTATGCGGAAACAAAATAACTGCATCTCGCGTGGTTCAAATCCAACGCGCATTGCGCGCTGCTGGCTACGATCCAGGTCCAGATGATGACGTAATGGGCGCACGTACAAAGGCAGCTTTGACGAAATACCAAAAAGAAAAAGGATTGCCAGTAGGTAATCTCAATATGGACACTATGAAAGCTTTGGGCGTGGACGGTAACTAATCAATAGTTGCTCCACCAATAAAGGGTTTCGATAATATCCAAAGAAAAAAGTAACGCAACCCTCATCAAGTTGCTTACGCCTGAAAAAATAACCTTGTAGTCGGCGACGACTGCAAGGTTTTTTTTGTTTTGAGCTATGTGGAAAACTTTATCCACCCGAAATTTGGAAGATACCACACAAAGAACTATCTTTGGAACTGGAAACGTACTACAACCAAAATATTACACACATTTCAGCCTTGTTTTTTGATATAAAATAGGAAGTATATCAATAAGTGAGCTGATACAGAGAGAAAACGGACATGACCAAAAGTTACTTCATGGTGGATTTTACACTCCCACCAGTACTAGACGACGCATTCGTAAACACCATTCCCGACCAACGAGTCGCTGTAAGTAAACTTTTTGCCTCTGGCAAATTAGTGAATTATGCACTTGCTTTTGAAAACTCCAAACTCTGGGCAGTCTTTATGGCGAGTTCAGAGATGGAAGTATTAGACCTGATAGGCGACTTGCCTCTCACCGAATTTATGGACGTAAAAATATCCATTCTCAACTTTTACAACGCAGTTTTTCCGCAAATGCCCGCTTTTTCGGTCAATTAAAAAATTTTGTTGGGCAAAAAGCAGCTACCAATACCTATTTTGCGTTATGTTTGTGTTAGGAATGTATCTAAAATAAACTACTCGTTTTTTCTGCTAAATTACAACCAATCACCGCGTTATTTTTTCGTTTCAACGCTCTGCGTTGCGCCTCAAAAATGCCTTGTTATTGATTGAATTTATTGGAAAAATTGGATTGCCTTATTTTTTCCTCATTCTTTAGGAATGTATCTAAAAATGAATTAATTTATTTTAGATACGTTCCCTAAAATCAAAAACCTGAACTATGCGCAGCTACAAGTACTTTTTTTGCTTGCTATTCCCTTTTTTTGCTTACTCTGTGAGTGCGCAAAAGGCAGCGACCGAAAAGCCGTTTTCTCAATCCGAAATTTTTGCCCAATATTTTCCAAACGCTAATTTGGAAAGCATTGACCTGCCAAAAATTGATTTACAAAAAATACGAGCCGAAGACCTGCGCAACGGCGGAATGTCACCGCGTGTAGCTGCCCCGATAAACGCAAATTTTGGTCTTCAAAATGGCGGACAATGGCTACAACTACCCAACGGCGACCGAATATGGAGATTGAAAATTCGGTCAGAAGGAGCAATTTCGCTCAGCTTTTTGCTCGACCAGTTCTCCATTCCTGCCGGAGCCAGATTGTTTTTTTTCAATGACGATGAAACGCGCGACGTATTCACGAGCAAAAATAATACCCCCAACCAAAAATTCGCAGTCCATTTCCTGAAAGGCAGCTCCGCCACCATCGAATACTACGAACCCAAAAATGCCACAGGGCGCGGTCTGCTCCACATTTTTAAAATCTACCACACCTACGTCGCAGAGCCGTCCACGACGAGCCGAGAAATCCAAGCCAGTGGCTTCGGAGCTTCCTCCGCTTGCAACAGAAACGTGAATTGCTCGACAGGGAATAATTGGCAAAAAGAAAAAAAAGGCGTACTCCGAATCACGATGAGCCTCGTAGAAGGCATAGGATATTGCACCGGTACGCTGCTCAACAACACCAAAAACGATGGAAAACCTTACTTGCTTTCCGCTTTTCACTGTCAAGACGGCTACACGCCACTCTACGACTTCTGGGCGTTTGATTTTCACTACGAATCTCCCAACTGCTCCAACCCAAGCACCGAACCCAACTACGCACAAATATTGGGCTGCAAACTAAAAGCTGGTCGCCAAAGCAACGACTTCTTGTTGCTCGAACTCAACGCCACACCGCCGCCGAGCTTCAACGCCTACTACAACGGCTGGAACCGCGACTCCGTAGCGTTGCCCACTCGAAGCACTTTAATCCATCACCCAAGAGGCGACATCAAAAAAATTTCGGTGGACAAAGACCCTTCCACCGTCTATCAAAACGTCCTGAACTGGAACAATAACGTGACGACTCCCGCCGGAAATATGCTCCGAGTCGTACCCGACACAGGCTATTACGAAGTCGGCTCGTCGGGCTGCGCGCTGTTCAATCAGAATAAATTGGTCGTAGGGCAACTGCACGGCGGCAATCTCGCCCCGACAGGCTGCGGCATTACCAATATGTATTTCGACCGCCTCTGCAAATCTTGGGAGGGCGGCGGCACTCCCAGCACTCGGCTGAAAGACTGGCTCGACCCCCAAAATACAGGCGCGCTGACTTTGGGCGCACTCGACCCGCCCGATACCTTGCCTACCTACACGCTCGAGGGCATTATTTTGAATGAAAAATACCTCGGCGTATCAGGCGTGCAACTCAAAATAGACGGCGATACCGTCCACCGGACAGTAATGACCGACACGGGTGGCGTTTATCGTTTTTACAACCTGCCGTCGCGCTTCGTCTATGAACTCACGACGCTCAAAGACACCAACCTCGTGAACGGCGTGACGACCTTTGATATGGTATTGGTGCGAAAACAAATATTGGGAGTGGATACTTTTAGTACGCCTTATAAGCACATCGCCGCCGACGTGAACGCTTCGGGGACGGTGACGACCTTTGACTTGGTGGCGATGCGGAAAGCTATCCTCAACATTGATACGCACTATGAAGGCAACACTTCGTGGCGAATGATACCGACTATTTTTTCTTTTCCTGACCCGTCCAATCCGTTTTCAACGCCTTTGCCGAGCAGCATCACCGTCACGAATCCCGTAGGTGACCCGCTGCGATTGGACTTTTGGGGCATCAAAATCGGCGATATAAATGCCAGTGCAGACCCAAAAAAGTAATTTTTTAATAAATTCTAAAAAAAAATTGGCAAAGTGTAGAAACTTTTTGTTAAAAAACGTAATTTTATACCGATTTATAAATTATTCAACAAATGTTCACAAAAATTATGAAAAAATTATTTACAAACTTGATGAGCCTCGCGCTAATTTTTTTCACAGTGCAAGCTGCTAACGCGCAGTACGTTGTGAAAGTTAATTCACCGTCAGCCCTCGCTGGAAAATACACAAACACGAGTACTGACTGGGGAGCGAATAAAATGGCAGTGGGCACGGTCGTCACTGCCAATGTAGCTATCGTTAATGCAGGTATTGATCCTGTCAATGACTCCATTAACGCCGAAGGATGCGACACGTTGGTAAACTCTGCTGCCGTAAGCGGAAAAATTGCCTTTATTCGCCGTGGTGGGACAAACTGTGAATTTGGGTTCAAATCACTCATGGCTCAAAACGCTGGCGCAGTTGCAGTCGTTATAATCAATCGAGTACCGGGAGCTCCAATCGCAATGGGAGCTGGTGCAGTTGGCGCGCAAGTCACAATCCCAGTCGTACAGATTTCGTTGGAGGACGGTCAGCTTTTGATAGCTGCCATCAAGAGCGGAGCGACTCTCAACATGACCATCACAGTGCCTACATTCAGCAACCCAAGGGCTGCTTATTCCTACTTCACTCCAATAGGGCAAACAGATACTTTGGGTGGGGTTCGGGTAAATGTCGCTAACCCAACTCCGAATGACTTTATAGATGTGACAGCAACTGCCACTATCACAGACCCCAATGGCGTAAAAACTGTATTGACCGCTACGAAAGCAGTCATACCATCTTTGCAAGACAGCATTATGGTTTTTCCAGCAACGTTTAAGCCGAGTGCAAACGGACTTTATAAAGTGGCCTACACTACCTCTACGCAGCCTGATACGCTTCGCAGCGAATTCAAAGTCGGCGGATACAGCTACGCACACGACAATGGTGTAGTGACTGGTTTTGTAGTTCCGAGTGCAGCACAATTTGAAACTGCCAACTACCGCTACGATGCGGGTTCTATATTCATAGGCGGCGCAGACGGGATAGCTACGGGTGCTACCTTTGGTATCGGTAACGTAGTAGATATTCCAGACGGCGAAACTTTCCAAATTCGCTTGTATGATATGGACCCAGACGGCGACGGCAGCATCGGATTTGTTGGTACCAACACCACCTACGACGGGTACACGATTCTTGGGGGAATTGACTGGACGAAAACATCGGCAGACAATAATAACAATGCGTTGATTGACGTAGTCTTTGATGAGCCAGTTCCAATCACAAGAAACGGTCAGTATATGGTGGTCGTCAAATACGATGGCGGTACGACAGGCAGTATTATTGCGCCAGCTTATTCTTCCGCTCAAACATTTGAGAGTAACTATTATGCGCACCTTTTGGTGTTAGACGCATTTTATACAGGCTGGAGCGGAAGCTCCAACGCCATCGTACGCATGAATATGGAAGGATTTGTGACTGCTAACGAGGAAGTGGTGAAAGCCGAAACCCTCAAAATGACCGTACAACCCAATCCAGCGACCAACTTCGTAGCAGTAAGCTATGAGTTGCCGACAGCAGGAAACGTAGAGCTTACTTTGTTCAGCGTCAATGGTCAGGCAGTAAAGTCTTTGAAAGAGAGCAACCGCATGGACGCAGGTTTGCACACGGCAACTTTTGACGTGAGCGACTTGGCGAAAGGCGTTTATTTCGTGAAAATCAACAACAACAATAAAGTAGCAGTTAAGAAAGTAGTCGTTCAATAATTTTTTGAAAGACTTTTTCTTTTTTGTTTTTAGGAATGTATCTAAACTAAACTACTCATTTTTTCTGCTAAATTACAACCAATCACTGCGTTATTTTTTCGTTACAACGCCCTGCGTTGCGCCTCAAAAATGCCTTGTTATTGATTGAATTTATTTAAAAAAATTAAGCACCTTATTTTTTCCTCACTCCTCATAAAAAAACTCCGCAACGCGACGCTTGTTCGCCGTTGCGGAGTTTTTTTTTTTGTAAAACTGTCAAGGAATTTGTAACTTTGCAGTGGACTCTCGTTCATTTTTTAATAAAATAGTAAATAATGTTAGTAAGTAAGTTAAAAAACGATATTCCTGCGAGTATCGTAGTATTTTTAGTAGCTCTGCCCTTGTGTTTGGGTGTTGCGTTGGCATCGGGTGCGCCATTGATTTCGGGCATAATATCTGGTATCGTCGGTGGTATCGTGGTTGGTGCTTTGAGTAAATCCCAAACGAGTGTGAGCGGTCCTGCGGCAGGCTTGGCGGCAGTGGTACTGTCTTCGATTACGCAATTAGGCGCGTTTGAGGTATTCCTGACGGCGGTAGTGATAGCCGGGATAATCCAACTGATAATGGGATTTGCTAAAATGGGATTCATTGCGGATTATATTCCGAACAATGTTATCAAAGGCTTGTTGGCTGCGATAGGAATTATTTTGATACTCAAACAAATTCCGCACGCACTGGGATTCGATAGAGATGGCGAGGAAGATTTCACATTTTTTCAAAAAGATGGCGAGAATACTTTTTCGGAGCTTCTGACCGCGCTTAATTTTTTTACGGCTGGAGCGGTTATAATATCAATAATTTCAATTTTTATCCTCTTTGTTTGGGACAAAACGCCGATGAAAAAAGTAAAATTTTTTCCTGCATCTTTGCTTGTGGTTTTGTTGGGCGTTTTACTCAACTATATTTTTCAGCTATTTTTTCCAGATTTACTCGTCAAGTCTTCACATTTGGTAAATATTCCACAGATAGATACGAACAATTTAGGTTCTTATTTCCATTTGCCGAGTATCGAAAATTTGAAAAATACTACTGTTTGGACGGTCGCCATTACCATAGCAATCATCTCCTCGTTAGAAACCTTACTCAACATCGAGGCAGTAGATAAAATCGACCCTCACAAGCGCAGTTCGCCACCCAACCGCGAGTTGGTGGCGCAAGGTGTAGGAAATATTGTGGCAGGATTAGTGGGTGGTATTCCCGTCACATCGGTCATCGTGCGCAGCTCCGTAAATATCCAATCGGGCAACGAAACCAAAGTTTCTACCATTTTGCACGGGATATTTATGCTGGCAAGTGTCTTGTTGTTGAGTCCCATTATCAACCTAATTCCATTGGCATCTTTGGCGGCGATTCTTATTATGACGGGCTACAAATTGGCAAAAATCTCCATTTTTAAAGATTTCTACCAAAAAGGCTGGGAACAGTTCGTTCCCTTTGTGGTAACTATTCTGGCGATAGTGTTCACCGATTTGTTGATAGGAGTCGTCATTGGCTTGTTGGTAAGTATTTTTTATTTGTTGCGCAGCAATTACAGAAATCCATTTGTCAAAGAAGAAAACAAACTTCACATTGGCGAAGTCGTAAAATTAGAGCTACCCAATCAAGTTTCATTTTTCAATAAAGCCTCCATCAAACAAACGCTTTGGACGATACCGGAAAGCTCCAAAGTGTTGATAGATGCCACTTATTCGGACTATATTGACAACGACGTTTTAGAAATAATTGATGACTTTAAAAATACCGTAGCTCCCGAAAAAAATATTCAGCTCAATATTTTAGGGCTGAAAGAAAAATACCGACTGAATGACCATATCCAGTTTATTAATGTTTTGGACAAACAAACACAAGAAAAACTTACGCCCGCCGAAATACTAAATCTCCTAAAAGTAGGCAACGACCGCTTTGTGAACGGTAAATGGACCGACAAATACCTGCTGCACCAAGTAAACGCAACCGCTATGGGGCAAAACCCAATGGCGGTTATGATAGGCTGCATAGACAGCCGAACTTCACCCGAAATCTTGTTCGATGCAGGTATTGGCGACCTCCTGACTATCCGCATCGCTGGAAATATCATCAATCCCGAAATCATCGGAAGCATAGAAATTGCCGTAAAAAAATTAGGCGCAAAGCTAATCGTAGTCAAAGGTCACTCACAATGCGGAGCGGTTGCGCTTTCTCTCAAAGACGAAAAAAGTGAAAATATGCACTTCGTGACCACAAAAATACAAAATGTAGCCATTCAGTGCGGTTGCTATCCCGCACCCAAACTCAGCAACGAGGCTGACATAATAGAACAAGTTATTAAGGCAAATGCCCAAAATTCGGTTAAAGAAATTATCGAACACAGCCCTTATTTAAGAGATAGAATCGCAAAAAAGGAAATCGGTATCGTGAGTGCTTACCACGATATTTCTACTGGTCATGTATATTTTGAAACATTAAAATAAATTGCGCCCAAATATGCCAACTACAACGCCCGTAAATATGCAAAAAGAAGCTCAAAAGCAACTTTTAGACTTTTCTAACACCGAAAACGCTTTTTGTCACAAAAACGACCAAGAATTAAAAAAATCTGCGTGGCTTTTCCGAATGATGAACCACCCGTGGCTCGTCAAAGTCGGCTCTGCACTCGGACTCAAAGCGGTAGAGTGGAACCTTCCTTTCGCTCGCCGAATAGTGAAAGCGACTATCTTTGAGCAATTTTGCGGCGGCTCTACCCTTCTCGATTGTCTGCCAGCCGTCCAAAAATTGAAGAGTTTCAATACCTTCACCGTGCTGGATTACGGTGCGGAAGGTAAAGAATCGGAAACCGACTTCAACCACACCATGAACGAAGCCATACGGGCGTTGGAGTTCGCTGCGCACGAAAAATCGGTCGCCATTGCCACCCTCAAAGTGTCGGGAATGGGGCGTATGGAATTGCTCGAAAAAGTAAACACACAAGCACCGCTCACCGCCGACGAGCAAGAAGAATACCACCACATTGTGAAGCGATTGGACGCAGTTTGCTACGCGGCAGCCGAGCGCGGCGTAGGCGTTTATATTGACGCAGAAGAAAGCTGGATTCAAAATGCGATAGACGCATTGGCGGACAAAATGATGGCGCGCTACAACAAAAAACAGATAGTCGTATTCAATACATTCCAAATGTACCGTCACGACCGATTGGATTTTTTGAAAAAATCCTATATCAAATGTCGGCAGGAAAACTATTTACTGGGAGCGAAATTGGTGCGCGGAGCTTATATGCTCAAAGAAAAAAAACGCGCCGACGAACTGGATTTGCCGTCGCCCATCAATCCATCGAAAGCCGCTACCGACCAACATTATGACGATGCAGTCAGGTTTTGTGTAGAGAACCTTGAGTATATTTCTTTCTGCAACGCCTCTCACAATGCGCAAAGCGCGCTGCTCCAGACCCAACTGCTTGCCCAAAAAGGTATCGCCGCCGAC
This sequence comes from Saprospiraceae bacterium, assembly GCA_043778415.1. Lineage (GTDB taxonomy): Bacteria > Bacteroidota > Bacteroidia > Chitinophagales > Saprospiraceae > JAYUHK01. The sequence continues at coordinate 1,285 of JAYWGG010000341.1, read as the reverse complement.
CACCCGCACCTTATGTTTTCGCAACTTTACGGCATGAGCGACAATCTGACTTTCAATCTGGCGGCGGCAGGCTACCGAGTCGGAAAGTATATGCCCTACGGCACGGTGCAAGAAGTGATACCTTATCTGATTCGGCGGGCGCAAGAAAATACCTCCGTCACAGGCGATATGAGTCGCGAATACCAACTTTTGGAAAAGGAAATGAAACGCCGCAAACTCTGATGGCAGCCGAAAAAAGTATCCGCCAGCAATACGTCGAGCACGGAGTAGAAAATTTTTACCGCGAGCAAGGCGCGAGCTATCGCAATCCACATTTTGAGCAATTAGAGCAGCTAATCGCCCAAAACCGACATCGGTTGGATTATAGCAATGTGTTGGATTTTTGCTGCGGCAGCGGCGAGATAAGTCTGATAATCAAGCAGTTGGGCTTTGAGGTCGGCATGGCTACCGACCCTTTTACGACCGAAGCCTACTGGAACAATACCCAAAAAGTGGCACTTCCTCTGTCGTTTGAAGATGTGATGAAAGGCGAGCTTTCGGGTAATTTTTCTTGCGTTATTTGTAGCTTCGCGCTTCATCTTTGCCCCCAAAACCAACTTTTTCCGCTTGTCTGGCAGTTGTTTTCTTTGAGTCCGCAGTTGGTCGTCCTTACGCCCCACAAGCGTCCCGCCCTCGAAATTTTTGATTCGGTGGAGTTGTCTTTTGAGGATTTCGCGCTTACGCTGCGCGGAAAAAAAGTGTATCTAAAATGCTACCAACAAAAATTTCGGTAAGTATTTTTACAGAAATATTGGCGAATAAGAAACTTAGCAACTCGTTGATTTGCAGTTAGTTGTGTGACTAAAAACCAATCACTTCTTAAATCTCTGTATTTTCGTCTGCCATTCCTTCGGTCAGTTCTTTGGAAATCGAGCCGCGCGTCATGCGGACAAAAGTTTTGGTATCAACTTGGAGCGTAATAATTTTTTCTTCGACTTTCGAGATAGTACCGAACATACCAGAAGCAGTCACTACACGGCTGCCTTTGCTCAATCCCGCCTGAAAATCAAGTTGCTCTTTTTGTTTCTTCTGCTGCGGACGCACCATAAAAAAGTAAAAAACAACGATAATCAGAATCGGCAACACTAAATTGAAAACGCCTGCGCCGGGAGCTGCCTGTAAAAAAAGCGATTGATACATATTTTAATTTTTAGACTACAAAAGTAGTAAAAATATCTTACGAAAGAAGAAAAAACCAAGAACTTCGTAGAAATTCTTGGTTTTTTGTAAAAACTTGAATTTCTCT
>JAYWGG010000340.1:0-3680 GCA_043778415.1 Saprospiraceae bacterium | reverse complement strand
ACTCAATGATTTCCTGCACCAGTGCTGTATTGGAGTTCATCCAACACGTAGCCTCGATGTCGTAGATAATTATAGTCACAAAAATTGATTTTTTTGGTTAATTTTTTACTTCTTTCCACTCCAAATTATCCAATAATTCGTCAAAAAAACGCTCAAATTGGAGCAAATTTTTAGGCGCAGAAAAATTATTACTAATTTTCTTCAAATTCGCACTACCGTCGTCCGACGGTCGAACAGAGGTAGTGGTAGTTGGTAAATCTTGCAATGGGTTACCTGTCACAGGATACTTATTTTCTAACGAAAAATAACCTAATTCAGTAGCTTTTTCGATTATTTTTTTAAAAAATTGAGGACCAACGATGGTTTCCCACAAGCCGATTTTAGAAACATTTTTCTTGCCAATATACACTAATTTTCCGCTCGCGTAGAGCTTGGCGGCATAAACTGGGCAGCTTCCGAAACACGAACCGTACGTAATCGAAGCAAGCTCAATAGAATTTTCGGGCTTGAGCGGTGCAGGCTTGGTGGGCTGCGATTCTACTTTTTTGGCAGTCACGCTATCAGGCTTTTTATTATTTTTTAAACTTGCAGCTTGTCTGGTACTACAAGATGAACAAAAAAGGGTGCAAAAAATAAAAAAATAAAGCAGGTCACGCATATTCAGATATTTGGATTTTAGCTTAACGAAACAATTACATAGATTTGTGAAATAATTTCGCTAAAAGCTAATATCATACTCATAAATTTTACCTAAAAAAAAAGCTAATAATTCTGTTAATTATTTAGCTAAATTCAATTTCTAGCAGCCATAAAAAATAACTACTTATTATTATTTCAGATGCTGTGCAAAGATAATGAAATAATTGTCCATTCTATTCCGCAAACTGTTTTTTTATCAATCCGAGCTCTTGCTGCACGATGTAGAAAGTTATATTTATGAATGTATTTAAAATAAACTACTTATTTTTTCCTCATTTCTTAATTATTTTTCTTCACAAAATAATTCAAATATAGATTGTCTATGCTTGGATTTACATGATTCACAACGCATTTTTGTATAATAAATTACCGTTTTGTAAAATTTTCTAAACAAAGGCGTACATTTGCGGCGTTTTTAAAGCAATACATTTTATCAAAACGTTATGGACAAGAAAAATATAATAGGTTTGGTCTTGATTTTTGGGCTTTTTTTAGCGTGGATGCGCCTCAACGCTCCAAGTGAAGAGCAGAAAGTTGATGTAACAAAAACTACTGAAAGTAAAGTTACTACACCTTCGGACAGCGTCGCCAATAACTCAAATAGTACGGTAGATACTTCTAAAAATAAGGAAATTTTCGGTATTTTTACTTCCGCTTCCACAGGAACAGAAAAATTAGAAGTCCTTGAAAATGAGCTGTTTAAGGTGACATTTAGCAATAAAGGTGGCTCTATCAAAGAGGTTTTTATTAAGAATTATCTTAAAGTAAAGGAAGGCGAAAAAGGCGAAGAAATCAAAATGGAGTTGAAACTTTTGGAGGATTCTAAAAATAAATTTGAATATTTATTGCCTTTAAAAGACAGCAATAAAAGTGCTATATCGACCGCTAACTTGTTTTTTGAGGTTCAGAAAGATGCCAACTCCATCGTTTTTCGAGCAAATGCTGGAGAAGGTAAATTTTTTGAACAAAAGTATTCTCTTCAGACAAATAACTACGGCTTAACTTATGAGGTAAGAATGGTTGGTTTGTCGGACATAATTCGGTCAGATGCTAATTCAATAGAATTAAATTGGGTAAACTATTTGGATAAATTAGAAAAAAATGCTACCTACGAGCGCAATTACTCCACAGTTTATTACAAACCAAGCCAAAAATCGCCCGATTATTGCAGCTGTACCAAGAATGATGCAGACAACGTAGCGGAACCCGTCAAATGGATATCTGCCAGCAATCAGTTTTTTAATACTTCGATTATTGCAAATTCTGCTTTTGCGTCAGCCAATTTGAGCAGCGAAATGCTAACTGACCAAGATGAAGATTTGAAAAAAATCCAGTCACAAATTCGCATTCCATACTCACACGGAGCAGACGAAACATTTGCTATGCAAATATACTCTGGACCCAATGAATTCAAGCGTTTGCAGGCTTACGGTAACGATTTGCAAGACGTAATTTCTTTCGGTACCAGCATTCTCGGCACTATAAATCGCTGGACAGTACGACCAGTTTTCAATTTTTTATCTTATTTTGTAAGCAGTAAAGGACTCGTCATTTTACTCCTTACTTTTCTCATAAAAATGATTTTGTATCCTCTGACGTACAAAATGATTCGCTCGCAGTCCAAAATGGGTGCGCTCAAGCCGCAAATAGAAGCATTGAAGAAAAAACTTGGGGACAATTCGCAGCAAATTCAGATGGAAACTATGAAAATGTACCGCGATTTTGGCGTAAACCCACTCGGCGGCTGTATGCCGATGTTGCTACAAATGCCAATTTGGTTGGCTTTGTACCGGTTTTTTCCTGCATCTATAGAGTTCCGACAAGCCAGTTTTTTGTGGGCAACCGACCTTTCTTCCTACGATTCCATCATGCACTTGGGCTTTAGTTTGCCCGGATTTGGCTCTCACGTGAGCCTTTTTGCAATACTTTGGATGATTACGACCTTGATTTATACTTATTATAACAGTCAAAATATGGATTTTTCTGCCAATCCAGCCATGAAATGGTTGCAGTATTTTATGCCGATTATTTTTGTCGTCTTTTTCAATGGGTTTGCATCTGGACTTTCATGCTATCTTTGTTTCAGTAATATTATAAATATTGCCCAAACGCTGATTACAAAAAATTATGTTATCAATCAAGACAAAATTACCGCCGAATTGGAAGCATATAAGAGTAAACCGCAGAAGAAAAAAGGGGGATTCCAAGCTCGATTAGAGCAGGCGATGGCAGAGCAACAAAAAGTTCAGGAGGTAAAAAAAGCAAAAAAATAATTTTTTAAACTTAAAAACGATTTACAGCGTTTTAGAATTGAAGAAAGAATAAAGTACTCAATTTTTTCCAATCAATTCAATCAATAACAAGGCATTTTGAGGTGCAACGCAGGGCGTTGAAACGAAAAAATAACGCAGTAATTGGTTGTAATCGAGCAGAAAAAATAAGTAGTTTATTTTAGACGCATTTCTTAATGGTGTAAATACAGTAAATTATTCACTTATTTCGCAAATTAATTTCAAAATGGTAGAAAATAACATCGCACTTCTTCCAGTTACGATTACTGAAAGTGCCATTCAGCATCTGTTAAAAATCAAAGATGACCAAAATATTTCGTCAGATTATGGCTTGCGAATAGGCGTAAAAGGCGGCGGCTGCTCGGGTTTTTCCTATATTTTGGGCTTCGACACACAGAAAGAAAAGGACGAAATTTTTGAAATCAATGGTATGAAAGTACTCATGGAAAAAGCGCACGGCATCTATCTTTTGGGCATGGAAATTGACTGGGTGGACGGGCTTGACAATCGCGGTTTTGCATTCAATAATCCAAATGCAAAATCAACTTGTGGTTGTGGTACGTCCTTTTCAGCGTAACTTCCCTCTCAATCTCGCCAAAGATATGGAAATAAAATAAGCGTGACAGCGATTAAAATTCCGTCAATAGAAAATAAAATTACTATATCTTTCCCAACGCTGGTGTCTTGAAT
>JAYWGG010000339.1:0-3684 GCA_043778415.1 Saprospiraceae bacterium | reverse complement strand
AAAAGAAAATAAGGTACTGAATATTGTGCCGCAGAATTTTGGGTCAAAACAAGGCAGATTTGAGGCGCGATGCCGTGCATCGTAACGAAAATCTAACGCAGTTTTGGCTCAAAAGACCAGTCAGAATACAGTAACTTATTTTGGACACGTTCCTAATGTGCCAAATAAAAGGTAATTTTTATTTTTGCTCCTAAAATTCATAGAAAATTCACAAAAAATCCGTATTTTTGTATTACAATGACAATACAAGATTACATCAAAGTCTTTACGGACGGCTACCAAAATTATGCCGCCTACCTTTGGTATGAGGTGACGAATCCTTCATGGCACAATTATTTTTATTGGCTTATCGGGCTTTCTGTGGCTTCGTTTTTGCTCGAAATCCTCGCGCCTTGGCGCAGCCAACAGGCGACTTTTCGCAAAGATTTTTGGTTGGATTTATTTTATATGTTCTTCAATTTTTTTCTGTTTTCGCTCCTTATCTACAACGCTGCGTCGGACGTAGTGGTGCGTTTTTTGAATGAAAATATAAAAAATTGGACCAGTTTTGACCTTCAAGCCTCCAATCCGATGCGCCATTTGCCGCACTTCGCTATTTTGGGCATTGGCTTTGTCGTCCGCGATTTTATTCAGTGGCAGACGCACCGACTTTTGCACCGCTCGGCTTGGCTCTGGGAGTTTCACAAAGTGCATCACTCGGTAGCCGAGATGGGCTTTGCGGCGCACCTGCGCTACCACTGGATGGAAAATGTCGTCTATCGGAGCATCGAATATTTGCCTCTCGCGCTGCTCGGCATTGGCTTGCACGATTTTTTTGTAATCCATATTTTTACCCTTGCCGTTGGGCATCTCAATCACTCCAATATCCGCCTGCCGCTCGGCTATCTAAAATATATTTTCAACAGTCCGCAGATGCACATCTGGCACCACGCCCACGATTTGCCTGCCGAGTACCGTCACGGAGCTAACTTTGGGCTTACACTTTCCGTTTGGGATTACTTGTTTGGTACGTCCTACGAGCCGTATGACGGGCGAGATATTCAGCTCGGATTTCCCAAAATAGAGCAGTACCCAAATACTTTTTGGCAGCAATTCAAGCAGCCATTTGTCAAAAAATAGCTTTCAGAAAGCCGCCAAACTTTTAGTTCTAAATCATATTTACAAAAAACATATTTATTTTTTGAATTTCGCTCTAAAAATAGTCACAATATTCGGTTTATTTATTTTTTTTTCTGTCCACGCTGCAGCACAGGAAAAGAGGAAAACTGTTGTCGAGCAAAACCTTTTTGAAACGAAATGGCGGTTCGTTTCTACCAAACAGCTCGAGTCGCTGCAGACGATTTTTAGGGCAGACGACTCCAACGAAACATACTTGTACTTCCGCTTCGACCACAGCTGCCAGCAATTTTTGAATGGGAAAATAGTACAAGAGAAATGGACTTTGAGCGGAATAAATTTGGAACTAAAATTTCAAAAATGCAGCAACTTTAAGGTAATTCAGTTGGATTCGGCGGGCTTGGTACTGCAATTTTCGCTGCCCAACAGCAAGGGAAATTTTCAACATTTTTTTACCAATGCCGAAAATGAACGCACGCCTTTCGCAAAACCCGCCAACGAACTTCCGCAAGTAACGGTAGAGGCGAAAAAAAAGCACTGGTGGTCTTTTCTCTTATTTTGGAAAAAAACTGAACTCGAACTCCCGAAGCAAGAACCCGTTTTTATCAACATCGAACTGATAGGCGGCGGCTATTATGGCGGCATTGACCCTGTCACAAAAGATTTTATTCAGATAAAAACCGATGGCAGATTGGTCAAAGAATTTCAGAGCCAACATCTCGGCTTGGTTGTCACCAAACGCAACATTCCGCGCGAGGAGTTGGAGCGGTTCGCAGAGTTTATTGTCCAAAAAGGCTTTTTTGACTTCCAACGCCTCTACGATTGCGAAAGCGAACTTTGCCAAAAACGAAAATGGCAAAAACCTGTCCCCATACCGCTCCGATTGGTGGTAATCTATGGCGAAAAAAAGCGAAACGTGACAGTCACTATTTGGGGAAAAGAAAAAAATGGCGTTCAATACGTCCCGCACCCCTCCGATTTGGACGACGTGGTGAATGAAATCCAGCGCATGGCTTTTCACTAAAATATTACTTTTCGGAGCTTACTTCGGCAGTCGCGCGAGTGCTTTTTGGGCGGGTTCAAAATTGGGCGACATGGCGTTGGCACGAATAAAATCCTTCCTTGCAGCCACAAAATCCTTCCGCCGCTCTGCCAAAAGTCCGCGCTGGTAGTAGGCAGTGATGTAATTCGGAGCTACCTGCGTCGCAATGTCAAACTGCGCTTTCGCTTGCTCGAGCGAGTCCAACTCGGCATAAATCAAACCCGAATTGTAAAACGCATCTGCATAATACGGATTGATAGTCCCAATTCTTTGGTACAGTTCGAGTGCTTTTGGGTAGTCGCGGTGCTGCTGATACCAGACGGCTTTTCCGTGCCACGCTTCTTCGCTCGCCGTATCTATTCGGATAGCGGTGTCAAAATATTTGAGTGCCTCCGCGTTGTTTCGGATAGAAAAAATAGTACCCAAATTGACCCAAGCGTCTATCAAATCGGCGTTGTAGCTGACCGCTTTCTGAAAACTTTTGATTGCCCGCGCCGTATCGCCCGTTTCTTTAAGATTTACGCCCATCAGCAGGAACGCGTCGCCGTTTTGGTGATCTTTGTCAAGAATTTTTTTGATAGTCAGCAAAGACTCCGTGTTTTGCCGCACAATCAACTGAAATTCAGCGAGTTTGAGCAGCGTCGGAATACTGTCGTGCGAGAGTGCGGCTGCGCGTTCCATCGCTTTCAAAGCCAAACGCGACTGGTTGGAATCCATGTAAACATTTGCCAGCAGATGATGATACGGCACATTGGTGGAGTCCAACGAGATGGCTCGAGCAAGGTCTTTGAGCGCAAACTCGTAGCTTTTCTCTTCATAAAAAGCCTGCGCGCGTCCAGCATACAACGCAGCATCGGCGGGCAAACTGGCTATTTTTTTGCTCCACGAGTCCAGCACTGGATTGCCTGTTGGGACTGGGTTGGGGAGCGTTTTTTCTTGCTTTTTGGACTGACAGCTCCCTGCGAACAAACTCCAAACGGCGAGGCATACTAAAATAAGATTTTTTTTCATTGCGATATATTTTGGCACAAAAATAAAGATTAAAGACATTAATAATGAATAAGCAATAAAAAATATTCTTTCATTCACGCTTTTGACAGAGATTTTTTTAGATTATTTAATTTTAGTCAAAGAATTTAGCAAAAAAAGGACGATATTTTGAGGTTTTTGCTGCGCAAAAAAAGAAAAGTTCCCTGCTTGCATTTTCGGCGGACAGAGAACTTTTCTTTTTCTGTATTGCAAGTGTTTACCATTGTTTATGGATTTTAAAAAGATGAAATAAAAATAAAATTTTGAGCAAGGCTCCGCCAAAGCTTGGCTGAAGCACAAACCCGATTAGTTGTTTTTTAGGGACTATTTTTTAGTACAGTATCTCGTAGTTGATGGTGTCGTGCGCAGCGATATAGATGGTATCACGCGGCTTTGTGTCCATTCCATTTTTACGCGTAAGCCATGAAAGCCATACTCTTCGGTTTCCTCGTACCTGCCGTAAGGTAACGGTATCTATGCTTGTGCCATAGAAAAGG